>JADGAB010000382.1 GCA_015232245.1 Magnetococcales bacterium
GACATGGCCACGGCGCCAAGATTGGCCGCCGCGCCGCGCAACCGGTGCGCCAACCGTCGCGCATCCTCCCACTGTTGTTGCTGCAACGCCTGGCGCAATTCCGGAAACCCTGTCGTCACCTCTTCCACAAACCTCAAGGACAACTCCCGCCACAGGTTCCGATCCCCTCCCACACGGGAGATGGCCCCCGCGAAGTCGATCCATGGATCCTCGTCCACGACCTGGGCAAACCGGTTCGACGGGGGCTCCGGGGAGACATCAGGAACCGCGCCCTCCCCCACCAGCCAGCGCACCAGCACCCGGATGAGATGATCCTTGTCAATCGGCTTGATCACATGATCGTTCATGCCCGCCTCCAGACAGGCCAGACGATCCTTTTCCATGGCCGCGGCGGTCATGGCGATCACCGGCAGGTCGTGAAAACGGGGATCCCGCCGCAACCGCCGGGTGGCTTCCAGCCCATCCATCTCCGGCATGTGGAGATCCATGAGCAGGCCGTCAAAAGTTTGCAGTTCCAGACAATCCAAAGCCTCCCGGCCATTGGCCGCCAGGGTGAACCGAATGCCCACCCCTTCCAGCATGTGCTGCACCACCTGCTGATTGATCGGATGATCCTCGACCACCAGCAGACGCTTGCCCGTCAGCAGGGCCAACCGGGCACGCCACTCCCGGTGAACATCAATGGAGCTGCGGACCGCCGGACGATGCCCGTCGCACAGGGCCAGGGCCTCCATCAGCCGGGAGGGAGTGACCGGCTTGTCCAGCACGGCGGCGATGGGCACATCCACGGCGGCTTCCAGCACCTGTTCCCGACTGAAGGCGGTCACCATGATGATCATCGGCGGATGGGTCATGCCGCTGGACAGACACCAGGAGACGATCTCCCGGGCGGCCCGCACCCCGTCCACTTCCGGCATGTCCCAATCCAGCACCACCAGATCGAAAGGCCCCACGCCCTGCACCGCCTCGATGGCCTGACGACCGTTTTCCACCGACAGCACCCGCATGCCCCAGGAGGCCAGCATGGCTCCCATCAGGCGACGGGCGCTCTCCAGATCGTCCGCCAGCAGCACCCGCCGGCCATGGCAGTGGGGACAGGCGATCCCGGCGCCTGCCAGGAGCAGTCTGACGGTAAACCAGAAGGTGCTGCCCTCCCCCGGGACACTCTCCACTCCGATCCGACCGGACATCTGTTCCACCAGTTGACGGCAGATGGTCAAGCCCAGGCCGGTGCCGCCAAAACGGCGGGTGATGGAGTTGTCCGCCTGGGTAAAGGGCTGGAACAGCCGTTCCCGTTGATCCTCCCGCAGACCGATGCCTGTATCCTGCACGACAAAATGCAACAGCACCTGATTGTCCACCTGCTCCAGCAGGGTGACTTCCAGACGGATCTCCCCCTGTTCGGTGAATTTCACCGCGTTGGCCAACAGGTTGCTGATGATCTGACCGAGACGCAAGGCATCCCCCACCAGCCGGGAAGGAACCTCCGAGGCAACCCCGATGACGATCTCCAATCCCTTGTTTTCCGCCATCGTCACGCACTGATTGCTCGCCTGCTCCAGCACATGATCCAGCATGAACTCGGATTGCTCCAGTTCCATTCTGCCGGCCTCGATCTTGGAGACATCCAGCAGATCGTTGATGATCGTCAGCAAATGGGTGGATGAAGAGTCAACCTTTTCCAGAAAATCTCGCAATTTGGAGGAGAGTTCCATCTCCAGGGCCAGATGGGTGAAGCCAAGGATGGCATTCATGGGGGTACGAATTTCATGGCTCATGTTGGCCAGAAACTGACTCTTGGCCCGATTGGCCTCTTCCGCCTGATGCCTGGCCTGTTCCAGATCCCGCCCGGTTTGCAGCAACGCCTGTTCCCGCTGGACAATGGCCTCGGCCATATGGTTCATGGCCTGGGCGACACCGGCGATTTCATCCCCCTGGTGCGCCTTGGCATGGATCAACTGCTCCGCCAGTCCCCGGGTCAGACGACGCTTTTCGGCAAAGATCTCCACCGCCTGCCCCAGGGCGGTGATCCGACCGGTCTGACGCAACAGCCACCCGCCCAACGCAAACCACAAAATCAATCCATCCACCACCGGAATGAAACTCATGCCAAGCGTCAATTCCAGATTGCTGAACAAGGTCTTGACCGGGGCTTCCAGTTGCAGTTGCAACGGGTCATGCGGCTCTCCGGTCCAGGGGAGTCGGCGCAGTTGGGCCCCCGACTGACTCGCTCCCCGATTCAAACGATCCAGGTCCACCTGACCGGCGGAACTGGCCACGGGTTTGCCGTCATGGAACAGACTCAAGGTCAAACCCGGAGCGCCCATCTGAAACAACAGAGCGTTGTCCATGCGGAAGAAAACCGCCAACTCTCCAGTGCCGTGCCTCTCCCCCAACCAGATCGGCTGCTTGAGCACCCGGTACAACACCCCTTCCACCGGATCGAGAAAATGACCGTTATCATCCTGTGTGCCGCCAGGAATGCCCCGGCTGGAGAGCTGACCGAAATCGAACAGGATGTTGCCCTGACGATCCTGAATCACCAGATATTGAAACCGGCGATCCGTTCCCTGAATGGTGATGAAGGCGTTGAGATTGGACAGAGTGGCGACGGAACGGGGATCGACGGCTTCCAGCAGGCGGGTATATTCGAGTCTGACCCGGAAATCCTGGGCCTGGAGATCCCACTCCCGTTCCACCTGAAGCAGACGGGCCCGGTAGAAACTGACCAGATCATCCGCCCGTTCCCGGGCCGCCTTTTCCAGCGCCAACTGGTAGATGGCCACGGAA
>JADGAB010000383.1 GCA_015232245.1 Magnetococcales bacterium
ATCCACCACCGGATGGTCCACCATGTTGGTGATTTTCACCTCCCCCTTGACCTTGCGGGTCGCGCCGTAGCTCCCATCGGCCACCTGGGCGGTCATGGAATAGCGGTCGAAGATCACATGGGTGGAAAGCTCCCTGAGAGGCAGGAAAGGGGGGAAATAGTGCAGGGTCAAGCCGGTCACATCCGCCTCGATGTGGAACCGGTCCTGGGGAGGATCCTTCGGACCGGCGGGCATGTTGGCCAGATGACCCCGGATGTGGGCGGACGCCTGCCTGACCTGCCCATCTTTCAGGGCATTGTCGAGCCAGTTGACCAGACCCGGATCCATGATGGGGGTGGGATAATAGAATTTCGCCTTGTCCGCCGGATTGCCCGAGGCATGAGCGGTCAGATCCATGAAGGGCGAACCCGGCCCGGCGATTCCGGTCACCAGAACCTTGCCTTCTGCCTGACCATGGGAGGAGCGCAGCGCGAACTGTCCGACATCCACATGCCAGCCCGCAGGGGTGTTTTCCACCCTGCCCCGGGCGGTGAGACGGGTGACGGGAATGGGCCAACGAAACAAAGCCGGCCAGGCCAGATGTCCCTCCCCCAGAGTGACCTGCCAGCCCACCTTCAGGGTGGCCAGGGAACCGCCTGAAACCTCCGCGACCAGATCCACCGGGGTGGTCAGACCATCCAAAGGCGGGGCGCGCACCAGATAGGGACGCAACGAAGAAAGCAGCCAGTTCTCCCCCCGCACCCGCATGAACCACTGCTGCGCGGCATCCCGTTCCCCATTCAGGAAAACCCGGGATTGGGGCCCGAGATCCGGCAGGGCGGCCTCGACGGTCAGACGGGCCGGTCCCGACTCCAGAAAACCTCTGGCATGAATGCCGGTCAGACGCAATCGGACAGGTTTGCCCTCATCGACGACCGTCTCATCCACCCAGGTCAACTCCCCGTCGCTGACGGTCAATGCGTTGAGGAGCACCATGCCGATGGGGTTCTCTTGGGAAGCCGGGCTCTCCGCCAACCCCCGCTCCCCCAGGTGCAGACGACCCTGGACATCCCGTCGCAACGTGGCCCTGGCCTTCTCCAGGGTGATGGCCATGGGCAGACCTCCCCGGACCAGCAGCAACGGCGACACCCGCAACAACATCCGTTCCGCAGCGAACAAAAGATTGCCCGCCTCCGGATCCCCGATCTCCACCCCGGTGCCCACCAGGGCCAGGGACAAGCCGGTTTCCAGTTCGATTCCGGTCAAAGAGACTCTCAGACCGGTCTGTTCGGTGAGAAACCGGGCCAGATCCTGATGATAGGGGGTCAAATCCGGAGGATACAGCGTCACGCCGACCACACCGCCGCCCAGAAGGGCCAGCAGTGTCAACGGAAAGAAAAACAGCCATGAGATCAATCGGACAACCCAACCCGACCGAGCCTGAGACCGGGAGGCCGGAGGGGCCGCATCATCATCCGTCGGCAAAGTCACCGCTTTTGTCCATTCATCATCACTAAATAAAAGTTATTTTCGTTGCGTTCGATCAAGCATACAGGATTCCATTCCCGTTGTCTGGCTTTTTTCCCGTACCCCGTGGACAAAAAACCGCCACTTTGTATTCCTGAGTGAAAAAAATTTATCATTGCCAAACAGACAGAATTGAGTAAGATATTGGCATTTCAGAAGATTTCCTTTTGGATATCTGACAGCACGAGAAATGGACTTCTGATTCTCCCGGCATTCAAGGATCCGGATTGAATTCACCACGCAACCTCTTGGAGTATCTTGCATGCCAGAACTCTTTTTCCAGGTCCAGGGCCCCCAGGGACGGCCCTACGAAATCATGATCCGCAAAATCGGCAAAAACATGACCGCCACCTGCACCTGCTCCGCCGGTGTGGACGACATCTGCCAACACCGGATCAATATTCTCTCCGGCTCCACCCAGGAGATCATCGGCACCAATGCCGACGATGTGAAAAAAGTGGTCTCCTGGATCGCCGGAACCGATGTCGGCAAGGCCATGCACCACATGGTGGAAAGCATCAAACTTCTGGAAAACGCCCAGGAAGATTTCAACAGTGCCCGCAAACGTCTGGTCAAGGCCCTGAAGGATTGATTCGGCCCGCACCAGACTTTAACGATTAATCGAGAGGAACCCTGACAGCAAATGGAAACGTATTTATGGTTGAAACTGTTCCTGATCCTGATTTTGATTCTCGGGAACGCCTACTTCGTCGGCGCGGAGGTGGCCATCACCGGAGCCAGACGCAGCAGAATCCGCCAACTGGCCGAAAATGGCAACAAGGCCGCGCAAAGAGTCCAGGAACTCCACCAGGAACCGGAACGGTTCTATTCGGTCACCCAGATCGGCATCACCATCGTCTCGCTGGCCCTGGGCGCCGTGGGCATGGATACCGTGGCCCTGATCATGAACCCCTGGCTCGAAAAACTCTTTCAAACATTTGGCTCCGGCGATGCCTTGATCAAAACCGCCCACCTGACCGCCTATTTGCCCGCCTTCTGCATCGTCTCCTTCCTGCATGTGGTGGGTGGAGAACTGGCCCCCAAAATCCTGGCCTTCCACAAAGCCGAAACCGTGGCCATGGCGGTCTCCTGGTCGGTCAACGCCCAGTACGTCGGCTGGACCCCGGTCATCTGGGCCATGAAGCACGACTCCAACTTTCTGCTCTGGACCTGGGGACAGGGAGATCTCATCGGCTCCCATGGCGAACACTTCACCATGACCCAGGATGAGATCCGCACCATCATCACCGCCAGCGAAGGGGCCGGGGTGCTCAAGCCGGAAG
>JADGAB010000384.1 GCA_015232245.1 Magnetococcales bacterium
ATGTGATACACCGTCAAACTCATTCTCTGTGACGAAGTGTAACAGACCTGTGACGGGTTGGAGAAAAAGTTTGCGAATGCCTTGGGTAGCCAGTTGATTCAGGATATGCAAATCAGATTGATCTGCAAAGGCTTTTTGGTTGCACATCGGAATTTCTCCTCTGCGCTACCGGATACCTGCGGACCCGCATTCCGATTCCCGCATGGGTGGCGATTGCAACTCATCGAAACTTTCCACCACGTAAACGGAGAATTGGAGAAATCTGGAGTGGGTGAAGGCCTTTGCCGAATCATTGCCGGTCGGTGAACACCTCGTCCACGGAATTTGCGAACAGGACGTTCTCACTCCATGTTCCAAGCAGATCGTGGCTGGCCGCCTTCACCTTTTCGGTCACCCAGTCTGGTGTCTGGCCAAACTTGCGGCGCATTAGTTTTAAAAGCATGGCGGCCTCACCTTCCTGGCGGCCTTCCTGGCGGAGATCCTGGCAGTACAGTCGGAGTCCAGTGCTGAATACTGAATCCTGCTAATCAATCAACTGATTAGCAAAGCATTTTTTATTCTCCAACAAGATTTTGCACATTTCGGCTGCTGCAATGTGTCCGAAGGAAGCTGCCCGATGATACCATATACAGGCTTGGCAGTAATGTTCAGGGTTCGGAGCCAGCAGAGTGTAACTGGCCATCATGAATTGTGCATCGGTATGGCCCTGCTCCGCAGCCATCAGATACCAATGGGCGGCCAGTTTTTCATCCCGTGCCACACCACGGCCAAGTTCATACATAAGGCCCAGCATGAATTGAGCTTTAGCATCACCGATTTCCGCAGATTTTTGATACCAGAATACAGACTGTTTATCATCTCTTCTAACCAGAATATTATCTTTTATAGTCATTCCGTGAGTGATTCTAGTACTGTTTTCGTTTTGCATGGACGCCTTGCGAGACCAGTATGCAGATTGTTCAAGATCAATGGATACACCTTGCCTATCCGGTTGCTTGCCAATTCGGTGAGTTGATGGTAACTTGCCGCCATGGATCCACGTGGCTTTCCGACAACGCTTCCTGAATTTCAACGGGTTTTTCCCGATGACGAAGCCTGCGCACGATACTTGGAGCATTTGCGATGGCCGAGCGGTTTCGTGTGCCCGAAATGCGATTGTATTGGAGAACCCTATCGGTTCGCCAAGCGAGCATCGGTCGTTTTGCGGTGCCGGGTCTGTCTCGCCAACGTGTCGCTTACGGCGTCTTCCGTCATGAGATCCAGTCACACGCCTCTGTCGGTATGGTTCTGGGGTGCCTACCTCGTAACGACGCAGACACCAGGGCAATCTGCCCTCCAATTTCAGCGACAACTGGGGCTGTCCCGCTATGAGACAGCATTCCAGATGCTTCACAAGCTCCGTGCCGGCATGGTGCGACCAGAGCGCGATGCTATTGGAGGTCAGTACCCGGTTGAAGTGGATGAGACTCTTGTCGGTGGCCGTATAAGGGGCGAAGGACGCGGTGTCCACCACAAAGCGACGGTCGTTGGAGCCGTCGAAGTACGCATCAGGACGCCAGATGCCGAAGACAAGAAGCACAAAAGAACGGTTTATGCCGGCAGATTGCGACTGCGTCTCGTGCCAGGTCGTGGAGCCAAAGAACTCACAGAATTCGTGCAAGAAAATGTGGTGAAAGGATCCGTTGTGCGTACAGATGGGTGGGCAGCCTATGATGACTTGGCGCAAATGGGCTACAAGCACGAACCGTTGGTGCTTGATGGGGACCCCGAAAGAACCGATGCTCATCTGCCAATGATCCACATAGCCTTCTCGAACCTCAAAACTTGGTTGCTTGGGACGCATCACGGAGTTAGTCAGCATCATTTGCAGGCTTACCTCAACGAATTTGTGTTCCGGTTCAACCGGCGATTCTACCCGATGACGGCATTCAATTCGGCTCTGGGACTTGCGGTGCATGCATCATCACCCACCTACGACATGCTCTACAGCGGTGAGTGGGTCCACCCAGCCGGATGATTTTGGCAAGCAACCGGATAGGCAGGCTTCGTTCCTCCGTTTGTGGGCCATTGTAAACGGCTTATCCAAACGAGGCAATTGTTACATTCCATCTGAGGCAACACAATTCCTCCTCTTGGTGGCTATTGCATATAGCTTGAGTCCCCTGCAAAAAGCCATTTTTGCCAAAAAACTGGCTTTGCAATCTGTTGATTTTGTTTGTGTACATCTTTCATGAATGCCGGGTAAATGGACTTTTTGCAGGGGACTCATAGCTTACCAAAAAAGGGTGAATGTATGTTTCCATCTGAGGCGGAACAAGAGATTGATGCGGATTCAGCTTCAGACTCACAACCGTTCGATGCGTTCGATTCCCTCGAAGGCGACCTGACTGCCATCCCACAGGGTGATCACCCCAGAGGCGTCCCCATGGTTGAACTGGATCGCTCCATTGATCATGCTGTAATCGGCGCTGGTTTCCAGAGTCCAGTTGCCCACGTGTTCCAGTTGCACTCCGGGGGTGGCATCGACCCCTTCCAGACGAATGGTATCGAGCCAGCCGTTGCCCGTACCTCCCTGGACCGAATCGTTCCCCTGACCGGCCCGGAAAATGAAGATGTCATTGCCATCATTGCCGATCAGGGTGTCGTTGCCGACCCCCCCGTTCAGGGTGTCGTTGCCTGCCCCGCCAATGAGGGTATCATTCCCCGCTCCGCCGGAAAGAGAGTCGTTGCCGGATCCGCCGTCGAGCATGTCGTTGCCCGCGCCGCCATCCAGGGTGTCGTTGCCA
>JADGAB010000385.1 GCA_015232245.1 Magnetococcales bacterium
CACTGTTGGCAGGGAATCTTCTGTGGAGCGCCGCGCCGGTTCCGGCAGCGGAGGCGGTCCCCTCCGAGGAGGAGCTGGTGACGCAGTGCAAGCAGTTCGCCATCGAGGATCAGGTGCCCCCCAAGGAGGTGGACGCCTATGTGACCCAGTGCGTGCTGGATCTCAAAGAACAGTATCTGCCGATCGGCGGCATGGACAATCCCATTTTCGCCCCTCCCATCGAGGGGTTGAAGGATATTGGCAAGGATCCGGCCAAGGAACCGTCCAAGGAGCCGTCCAAGGCCAAGGAGCCTCCCAAGGATCCGGCCAAGGAGCCGTCCAAGGCCAAGGAACCGGCCAAGGAGCCCCCCAAGGAACCGGCCAAGGAGCCGCCGAAACCCCCGGCCCGTTGATCACCACCGTCTCTACGGCGTCATGGGCCTGACCATCTCCAGGCCCGTGAGCGCCCCTTTGGGTCCGGTTTCATGGGTCACGCCGGTGACAATCCCCTTGAAGCCGGCGCCAAACCAGCCGTCATGCACCTCCACCACCGAACCGGGCAGGATCTCCGGACGATGCACCAGGGTCAGACGGGTGGTCTGCAAGTTCTCTCCCCTGTCCAGTTCGGCTTCGGCCCGGGCCTGCAACACCGCAAGCGAAGTCAACAGCGGAGAGCGGATCGTCGCCTCCCGCCAGGGAGGACCAAAGCCCCGCTCCGCGCTGAGCCACAGACCGGTTTTCTCCGGACTCTCCCCCCGGGCCACCACCAGGGCGGCGAAGGAGGTCTGGTCGTTCAGGGTGGCCGGCGCCTTCAACGGATGACAACGGCTCTCCAGCACCACTTCCACCCGGGCCAGGGCAACGCCGGTCTGGGTGGCCGTCACGGTGCGCCCGTCCGGCTCCAGAGTCAGACTCCCCAGATCGCTCCCCTGCCAGCGTACCGCCCCGATCCGGCTGACCGGCCTGGAAAGCACCACCCGGTTCGATCCGGCAAAGGCCAATTCCACCTCCAGAGTGCGGGTGATCGGTTCCGAAGGCATGAACAGGCCGGCGGAACTGGCCAGACTGTGCACCGTCACCCCCGGAGAGGCCAGGGTCAGCAGCCGTACGGTCTGATCCGGCGCGAAATGATGGCCGGTTCCGGATGCCGGGTCGATCTCCAGCCACAAGCCGGGTTTCTGGGCGTCGCTGATCTGCTCTTCCACCGTGATCCGGTTGATCCGGGTGCCCAGGCGTCCGGTGGCGCGGATCTCGAACAGATCCGTGGCATCGGTGAGCAGATGGTCCACCGGCAACTTCCCCCACTCCGGCACGGGTCGGGGATAACGGGGGGCGAACACCAACTGGCCATCCGGCCTGGAACCGACCACCCCGCCGACCGCCTCCGCCACCAGCGTGGCCAGCTCCATCGGGGTGGCGTCTTTCAGGCTTAACCGGCCAGCCGGCAGTCGCCACTCCGGCAGCTGCCAGCCCACCCCCTCCCCGAGAGCCTCCTCCACCGCGTCCCGAATCCAGACCGGGCTGTTCCAGTCGAAATCCCGGGGTTGTGCCCGGGGGGCGGCGTGCCGCCTGGCCACCCCTTCGAGCACCACCACCCGTTCCGGCAGACCGGAATGGGCCCGGATCAGCTCCTTTCGGGCCACCAGCATGTTGAAAACCTCTCCGTCCCAGGTCAGCTGCACCGGTTGATCCGGCTGGAGTGTCAGGAAGGTGGCGTCATCGGCTGGCAGCAGACGGGCCACCCAGGCCATGGGCTCGGGATTCCAGGAGAGGGCGGCCTCGAAGAGTTCCAGACTCTCTCCGTTCAGGGCGATCCGGGGCAGGGGCGGACAGACCGGGGAGATGTCCGCGGCGGCCAGATTCCAGAAGGCGCGCCTGATCCCTGCCGCCGGGTTGCGCAGGGAGAGATCGAACCGTTGGATCCGATCGGCGCGGGCGGTGATGGTGTCGGCCCAGGGAACGTCGCGGCTTCCTGTCAGGGGGGCGCGGAGGTTCCAGAAAGCCCCCACAAACCCCTCCACCCGGGAGCACCAGAGTTGCTGCAACCGGTTTTCCAGCAGGGATTGCCAGGTCTGGCTCCGGACCGCTCCCGCCGTTACCAGATATCTTTGCCAAAACTCCTTTTCCAGCAGGATGGCCTGGGGCTGAACGTGGCCCCGCTGCAAAAGCCATATCAGCCCACACCCCTGATCCAGCCCGGTTTCGAGCAGCAGGGCCTGGGGCTGGTCATGTGTGGCCCGGGCGAACAGACCCAGATCGTGCCAGGCGGCCAGTTGACCGCTCAGCTCCACCCCGTAGGCGTGGACCTCCGCCTGGATCACCACGTCCCGGGCGGGGGGAGGCAGGGTGAAGCTCTTCCAGAACGCTCCGACCCAGGAGTTCTCTCCGCTCCAAAAGCCCTGATCGTGCCAGGTGGTCCCGTCGTCGGACCACTGACATTGAAAGGCGCTCGGGCACTGGCTGGCATAGCGGGGCAGTATGCGGATCACCCCGACCTCCACCGCATGGCCGGATCCGAAATCGTATCCGAACCAGCAGGCCACTCCGGGCGAGCCATTGTTCCAGTATTCGCTGTTGTTGTCGTCAAACAGCTTGTAGGCATCCTGACTGGCGTGACTGGCCAGAGGCGTGCCGCCGGAACAGAGATCCTCACTGCCGCCGGTGGCGAGCATCTCGGCTTCGTACAGGGAGACCAGCATGTCGGAGCCCGAGGTGGACTCGGTGATGTAAATACGCCAATAGCGGTGGGCCATGTTCTGGAATCACTCCGGTTCGGGCTGGAAAAGAAGGGAGTCGCAATTCCCC
>JADGAB010000386.1 GCA_015232245.1 Magnetococcales bacterium
GGCAGCGACCTCTTTGGCAGGCGCGGCCTTGGCGACAGTCACCCTCTTGGCCGCGGTCTCCTTGACCGCCGGGGCCTCGGCCACGGCAACGGCCACTTTGGCATCCTTGGCAACCGGAGCCTTGGCCGCCACGGTCTCCTTGATCACCGGGGCGGATTTGGCCTGAGCATCCTTGGCCGCGTTATCCTTGGCCGCGACCGGCTTGGCGGCGGTCACAGGGTGATGGGAGGACTTGGCAGCCTGCAGATTGGCATCCGGCATGGAGACGAAACGGGCGTCCACCCCGGTGCGCTCCTTGATGGTGGCCACAGCCTGCGTGGCAATCTCGGCGCTGGCAAACGGACCGGTCAACAGATGATGCACGGTGTGATTGTTGACCATGCTTTTGCGCATGCGCACCGGAATGCCCGCATCGGCCAGTTTCTTCTGGATCTTCTCTGCGCCCTTCATGTTGCTGTAGGAACCGGCGGTCACCAGGAAATGACCATCCGCCTGAACTGCCGGGAAGGTGACTTTGGCTTCGGTCTGACCCGCCTTGGTTTCCGCCTTGGGGGCGGTCACAGCCTTGGCATCGGCCTTGGGAGCCGCAGAGGCCAGCGCGGGAGCCGCTGCCTTGGCTTCGACCGGATGGGCCGGAGCAGCCTTCGGAGCGGGAATCGGCGCAGCCTTGGCTTCCATCTTGGGCATGGCCGGTGCTTTGGCCGTGGCGGGAATCGGCATCTCCGGTCTGGCCGGCTCGGACTTGGCCTTGAGAATCGGCACCTGACGGGCGTCATCCGCACCATGGGCCGCGGAATTCTTGATCGGCGCCTTGGCCTTGTCTTTCAAAGCCCCGTCGGTGGCCGGATCATCCATGGAATGTTCCATTTCCGCGCCAATGGCGTCTTCGGCCAGTTCATCCGCGCCACTCCGGCCTTGCAGGGCAGCGGTGGCCATGGGAATGGGATGAATCGGGTCGATCACCCCATTGCCGGTCGCCAGATTCACAGGAGCACCCGAGGCAATGGCTCCGGTCTGGGCCTCCGGTTTGGCGGCGGCCATGAGGTCACTCTTTTTGGCCTGGGCATCGGCTGCGGTTCCCCGCAGGTCGGCCTTGGGAGCAAGGGCGCCACTTTGAATGCCGGCCTGAGGCGCCAGCGCCGCGCCTTGAGCCGCCAGAGCCTTGGTGTCGGCGGCGGCCATCACCACGGTTTTGGTTTCCGTGTTCTGGGCGGTCGGGGGCGCGGATTGATGCCATACCATGATGGTCACCACACCACCCACGATGGCTGCGATCAAAGCCTCGGAGAGATGCTTGCCGATACGTCTCCGGCGTTGGATGGCCGCGGCACGCCGTTGACCCTCGGTTGGCGAGATGAAGATGTCGGCATTGCCTTGTTGGGGTTCTTGACGGGGGGTATCCAACTCTTTTGGGGCGCCGGTCACAGGGATTCTCCTTTGCATTCAAGTAAAATATATACAGATGCCGTCCTTGGTATCAGGGAGGCGGCTGGGATGTGCATAGGAGGTTCGCAAAATGTGTGCCGTTCGAGATTGACGATAGCCAGAAAAGAGAAAAGCGTAATACAGACCGCTATTTAAGGGATGTAAGGCAGGTGATGGCGCGGCAGACGGGGCCCAAAACGACACAACACCTCGTAAGGAATGGTATCCATCCAGTCGGCCATCTCCTCGATGCCGATGAACTCCTCTCCATCGGCTCCCAAAAGCGTGACGCGGCTTCCGGCTTTGACCTCCGGGATTCCGGTGACATCCGTCAAGGTCAGATCCATGGAGATCCGGCCCACCACGGGGGCGGAACGGCCATGTGTCAAAATTCGCGCACGTCCCTTGAGCATTCGACCATAGCCATCCGCGTAACCCACGGGAAGCAGGGCGATTCGGGACTCCCGACGGGTGACGAATTCATGACCATACCCCAAAGGGGTACCGGCGGGGACCTGACGGATTGACAGCACATGGGTGAGCCAGCGCACCACGGGGCGCAGGTGATCCTCCTGCCAGGTGCGCAGGGGATAAAAGGGGGAGGCTCCGTAGAGCATGATGCCGGGTCGGACCCAGTCCAGGCGGGTGGCGGGGGAGCCAAGCAGGCCGGCGCTGTTGGCCAGGGAGAGGCGCACCTCTTGACGAAAGGGGGCCACCGCCTGTTCCAGGCGGTTGAGTTGTTCTCTGGTGGTTTGGACTCCTTCGGTTTCGTCCGCCCGGGCCAGATGGGAGAGGATCGAATGGAGGCGGATGCCAGGCAGCTTTTGCAGTTCGGCGATCACCTCCGGCAATTGGTTTGGATCAAAGCCCACCCGGCCCATGCCGGTATCGATTTTGACATGCACCGGAATCGGGGGAGCCGTGGAAGCCCGGAGGTGGCTTAAGCGACGGGCTGCGTCCAGATCGAAAACCACGGGTTCCAGGTCCAGGGCGATCACCTGGCGTTCCAGACCGGGAATGAAGCCGGAGAGCAGAACAATGGGCAGATCGATGCCACCGGCCCGCAAGGGTATGGCCTCTTCCACCATGGCCACGCAAAATCCTTGGGCCCCTGCGGCAGTCAGGGTTTTGGCGATGGGCAAGGCCCCCAGTCCATAGGCGTTGGCCTTGATCACCGGATAGAGGCCACAGGTGGGACCAACCGTCTGTCGGGCCACGTGAAAGTTGTGGGCAATGGCGGACAGATCGATTTCCAGCCAGGTGGGTCTTCCGGGGGAGTGGTGTGTCGGGATGCGCATGGGAACCGGATTGATAGGCAAGTGTTGTTTTACTGATACGGGTCCAGGGGGATTA
>JADGAB010000387.1 GCA_015232245.1 Magnetococcales bacterium
TCGATCTTGCGCCAGGCCAAAGGGAGATTGTCATCAACCCGTACAAATTCACGTTGCTGTCTGGGTGCGGAGTTGGATTCGGCCATGATGGATCCACTGGGCTGGTCAATGAGAAGCGCCGGAAGGGGCGGTTGGTGACGATTCACCGGTGGCAACCGGCCTGGGAGCGGCGTCGGCCAGAAGCTCGCGGGAGAGGAGAATCTCGATGCGCGGCAGAAGAGAACGGGCTTCGGCCTCCGAAGAAGCCGACGCGCGCAAGGTCGGATGATCGGCCCCCATGGCCATGACCCGGGCCGGTGGCAATTGACCATCGGTGACAAAGAAATCGGCCACCACCGCGGCCTCGGCTGCCGTGAGGGCCCAGGCGGAGGTCAACGGCAGACCCGCCGGGGGTTTGGCGACATCGATGAGACTGGTGATCTGGAGCTTGTTGGCCACCTTGGCAAACAGCTCGGCCATCTGCTTGAGGAGCGGCCTGGCCTCGGGACGGAGGGTCAGGAGACCATCGGCAAAGAGGGTGGCCCGGGGCAGACGGATCAGAAAACCCTGTTCCACCAGTTTCACCTCCAACCCCCTGGTCGCATCGGCGTTCTGACCCGGCAGCGCGGCCAGTTTCTCCTTGATGCGCACCAACTGCACCGCCTGATCGAATTCCAGCAACTGCTGGAGGGTGGAACGGGCATCGCCGGCGCTCAGCAGCGCCTCGGAGAGAGGCGCGGCCTCCACGCCCAGGGCGGCGCGAATGGAGGCGTTGGCCTGGGCGAGTCGGGCCATGTCGGGACGGGAGATGGAAAGCAGCATGATACAGATGGCCAAAAGCATGGTCATCATGCTCACCAGAGGCAGCAACCAGCCCGGAGCGCCGGATGGGAGCGACATGCTTTTGTCATCCAGTTCATCCATCATGTTCATCCCGAATAGACGCGCTCCGGCACGACGAAGCGACGTGATATCAATCGATATTTCTGTTGGAAGGCGGCAGAACCGCGATCAGGGAGGCCATCAGCATGCGGGGATTGACCCCTTTTTGAATGCCGATCATGCCATCGATGATCACCTGTCGGACCATCTGCTCCTCCTTGCTGTAGGCGGTCAGCTTGTAGGAGATGGGGATGGCCACCAGATTGGCGATGCAGATGCCGTAAAAGGTGCTGATCAGGGCCATGGCCAGCCCGGGACCAATGGTGGACGGGTCATCCAGATGGACAAGCATCTGCACCAGTCCGATAAGGGTACCGAGGAGTCCGAAAGCGGGCGCCGCTTCGGCGATCCCCTCGAAGATGCCGACGCCGTTGCGGTGACGATCCTTCTGATAGCTCAACTCCTTGGCCAGGATCTTTTCCAGAAACGCCGGGTCCGCGCCATCCACGCAGTGGTTGATGGCCTTTTGCATGAACTCGTCGGTGGATTTGACCTTTTCCAGAGCCAGAATGCCATCCTTGCGGGCGATGTGGGACATCTCCACGATCTGGGTGATGATCTGGTTGATGTCATGGGATTTGACCAGAAAGGCTTTCATCAGGATGCCAAAGGCTCCGAACACTTCGCTCATTCTATGTCGAATGAACAGGGTGGCCATGGTCCCGCCGAAGACGATCAGAATGCTGGGAATATCCACGAACATGCCCAGTTGCCCACCCATCAGGATGGCGCCGAACATCAGGACCAGACCGAACACGAAACCGATGATTGTAGCGAAATCCATACGCCCGTTTCCCCATCATCAATGTTGCCCCTTCAAAGGTGGGCAACATGCCTTGAACCAACCCGAACAAGAAAAGCAAGAAGCTATCCAAATTTTAGCCGCTTCTCAAAGGATGTTCAAGACTTAAGAGCACAAGGCGCGGATCCGGGCCTCATCGGGGGCCGGGATCACCCCCCGTTCGGTGATCAGGGCCGAAACCAGGGCTGCGGGAGTGACATCAAAGGCGGGATTGAAGACCCCGACCCCCTGGGCGGCCACGGGAAGACCGGCCCAATGGGTCACTTCCGCCGAATCACGCTCCTCGATGGGGATCTGGGCTCCGCTCGGGGTGTTCAGGTCGATGGTGGACAAGGGAGCCGCCACAAAAAAGGGAATCCCATGCCGTCTGGCCAGCACGGCGTGCATGTAGGTGCCGATCTTGTTGGCCACATCCCCATTGACCGCCACCCGGTCCGCCCCCACCACCACCGCATCCACCATGCCGCGACTCATGGCGTGACCGGTCATGGAGTCCGTCATCAGGGTGACGGCAAAGCCGTCCCGGAGCAACTCCCAGGCGGTCAGCCGGGCCCCCTGCAGATAGGGACGGGTCTCGGTGGCCAGCACCCGCACATCGCCGAACCGCTCCCGGGCCGCCCGGATCACCCCCAGCGCCGTACCGTATCCGGCGGTGGCCAGAGCGCCGGCGTTGCAGTGGGTCAGAATGGTCAAAGGACGACCGGCAGGAGAATCGGGCAGGATCGCGGCCCCCGCCGCTCCCATGGCCCGACAGGAGGCGATATCCTCCAGACGGATCGTCTCGGCCTCTGCCAGCAGACGCTCCGGGAGACCCACCGGGTCGCCGTCGAGCAAAGGACGCAGCCGCTCCAGCGCCCAGACCAGATTCACCGCCGTGGGCCGGGAGGCGCGCAGACGCTCCAATCCTTCCGCCATGGCTCCTGGCCAGTCGGTCGGAGGGCCGTTCCGGGCCAGCCGGAAGGCCTCCACCGCCACCCCGAAGGCCGCCGCGCAGCCAATGGCCGGCGCCCCCCGCACCACCATGGCGCGGATGGCCTCGGCCACCCCGGCGGC
>JADGAB010000388.1 GCA_015232245.1 Magnetococcales bacterium
GCAAAGTCAAAAGCAAAGTCAAAAGCAAAGTCAAAACCCTGGGGGAGGAATCCCCCAGACCCCCGCTTTTTTTTCAAAAGTTTATCTTCGTTACGTCTTTTTGCCGTTCTGGCCGACATGAGGATCCGTATCAAACGGGACAAACTCCCAGTTCGACACGGTTGCCGGGTTCCAGACCGCCTCCGGAGGGGGGGGTGCCGGTTTTTTCTCCGCTTTCAGCGAGAGAAACTCGAAAGGTACCACCTCGATCTCTGGATCCTCGGCGGATTGCCGGGTCTTGAGGGGCAAAGAGTCCTGCGCTTCCTCGTGCTCCCCTGCCGGAGTCTGGGACCATATCTCCTGGAAGGCCACTTCCGCCAGATCCTCGGTCACCTCCTGCGCGGTCAAAGGCCGGTTGTCGTCGGGCAACCACTCCACCTCGCCATCGGATTCGGCAAAAGCCACAAAAGCCTCCAGGGACTCTTTCTCCACCTCGGGTGACACCTGGGGAGTCGCCAGGGGAGTCGCCTCAACCCTGGAGAACTCCTCTGGTTGGTGTGGGGGAGCCGCCTCGGCTTCGCTCAGACTCTCTGGACTTGGGGCCGGCATCTCCCCCAAAGGATCCGGCGCAAACCGGGAGAGCTTGGGTTGGAGCGCCGGTACCACAAAAGCCGCCTGCGCCGGCTCTTCCGCCCAGGAGTCCAACCCCTCCGGCGTCTCTTCCTCCGGCTCCCCTCCATCATCCCTCAGCGGCTCATCCGAGACCGCCACCGGCTCCACCCGCTCATGCACACCATCGCCATGCCGCAAGGACGCCTCCTCCGACTCCTCTCCGGAGCGGCTTCCCCGCAGCCAACGCAATACCAACACCAGCAACAACGCCACAACCCCGGAGATCCCGGCCAGCAACTCCCGGGGCAAACCCGCCAGCCAGCCGCGCCAATCGTTCCAGGAGAACTCTTTGGCAATCTGCGCCAGGGCGTCTGGCGTCGTCATCCCATTGCGCACCGGAAAGACCGGCGCCACCCCCGTGGTGGGAAAGGCATCCAGGACTACTACAAAATTTCTGACAAAAGAGATATCCGCTTTGGTGATCCGCACCAGAATGGTGAAAAACGGCTCCACCTCAGGCCGGGTGCCGGTGATGACAATCCGTCCCCCTCTCCCGGTCGCGCCTCCCCGGGCCGCCGCAGGGTCGGTTTCCACCAGCCTGGCGGTCAACCGGGTGCGGGCTTCCCCGCCACCGGCAAAGTCGGAATTCACCCCCACCAGCACCTCGACCCCGGGAAGCTCCTCCCCGGGATCCAGAATATAAGGAATCTCCGCGGCAAACGGTTCATGCAGGGCGCTCGATACCTGCAACGGACCGGTCATGGTCAGCGCCGCAGCGACCCCGGGGGCCAGCAACCAAAGCAGACACCCCGTCAACAAGGTCCAGCGCCCGGGCTTGAGTTTCATTCTACTTGTGAACATCTCCGGATTGATCTCCAGGAAATTCCAATGCCAACATATCAGCTTGATCCATGGCCATGGTTGGCCACATTTTCTGGTCCGGCTGCGCGTTTTCAGTCAATTTGGCAGCAAGATTTCCGTCGAATTCAATGATCTCCAACGCTCCGTCATCCTCTGGTTCCGGCCCCGACCGTCTCCCCGCGACAGGGCTCTCTGAATCCATGTCCAGGGAAAAGGTGATGGTCTCCAGCCCATTCGCCTCGGCCACCTCGAATTGCAGATCCCCGACCGGTGGTTCATCCATGTCGGACTCCAGAACCAGTTCCACTCCCTCCTGCCCATCGTCATCCAACTCGGGCAAATTGGCAGCAATGGCAAAGGGGGTTCCGGAATGGAACATCGGCGCATCCTGGGTCGCATCCAGCAGTTCCACCTCCCGGCTATCCTCGTCCAACTCCGGCAGTCCGGCAGACGGATCAAACGTTGGCGGCGGAGAGCTTTCCATGGCCATGGGGCCGGCCATTTCCAGTTCGGACTCCTGCTCATCCTGGGAGGCCGCAACCGCCAGGGGCAGAGCGCTGGCCATGGCCGCATCGGCCCAGGAAGGGGTTTTCATG
Organism: Magnetococcales bacterium; assembly: GCA_015232245.1. Taxonomy (GTDB): domain Bacteria; phylum Pseudomonadota; class Magnetococcia; order Magnetococcales; family Magnetaquicoccaceae; genus Magnetaquiglobus. The sequence goes on from JADGAB010000388.1 coordinate 2,049, forward strand.
GAAGACGCGGACTGAACCGGTTCTGTCGGTGGGGCTGTCTGCCAGGATTCCTCAGGCGCCAAGGTGGGCTCCTGGGGTACGGACGGACTCTTTTCGAGCCGTACCGGTCCGCCACCACGCCGCCGCCACCACACGCCAACCCCGGTCAGGATGCCGAGCACTCCAGCGCCCACCCCTCCGGCCATGGGCCAGTCGATGACCGACTCCCGGGCCGCCGACAGTTCCTGTTCCAGGGTTTCCATTTTCTTGCCCAGCGCCGTGGCCCGCTGCTTGAGCCGCTCCCGTTCCCCTTCGCTTTTGGCCAGCTTCTGATTGGCCTCCTCCAACTGTTCGGTCAGAGTTTTGATCTGCCGGGAGGCCTCCGTCAGCCGACCGGTCAAGGCGGCTTCGGCCTCCGGGGCCGGGGCGCGGGGCGGTTCCGGGGGGGGGGGCTGGCGTGATGGCCGGAGGAGCGGCGGGCTTGCCCGGTTTCGCAGGGGGGGGCTTGGGAGCTGCGGTGGAAGTGGCGACAGTGGAAGGTGTCGCCGAAGGCAAAAGCGGAGAAGGCAGGTCGGTTGTGGCGGGTGCGGCCTGCGGCTTGGCATCGGGTCTGGTTTCGGTTTTTTTCTCAGGCTTTGTCTCGGGGTTTCTGGCGGCTTTCTTGTCGCCTGACGCCGGTTGGCTGGCCGGACGGGCCGGAGAGAGCCTGGGTTCGGATGCGGCGGTCCGCAGATCCCGGGGAGA
>JADGAB010000389.1 GCA_015232245.1 Magnetococcales bacterium
TGTCGTTGGAGGATTTGAACGGCATGGTGCCGTCGGAAATCCGGGCGTTGCTCGCCGCCTGCCAGGAGTTGAACCCGGATTTTTTTACCCTGCGCAGTCGCAAGATGCTCATGTGGCAGATGGAGTCACACGCCGCCTTTGCGGCGCTGCGGCAGGATCAGCAATGGATGGTGGCGAATCCGGGTTCACCAGAAACGGCAAACACCTCCCCGCCATGAGCAGAAATCTGGTCTGGTCGGCCTGCGCTCTGGCGCGGGCCGGTCACGCCCAGGTGTTCGATTATCCATGGTCGGTCTTTTTGATCGCGGTCGATGAAGTGGCCGCAGCATTGAGAACATAATGAAAAAGCCGGTCGACAGATCCCCTCAAGCAGTTCACGTTGTGGGAATGTTCCATGGATTGAGAATCTGCGCACCGGTTGGTTCAAAATCGGCAACATTGCGCGTGACGACAGTCAGACTGTGTACCAGTGCGGTCGCCGCTATGAGACCGTCACGGACAGGACGAGGATCTGGCACATGAAGTCGTGCGCTGCGTTGGGCCACTACCATATCGATGGGCAAAATGCGACCAGAAAAGGCGGTCAGGACGTGATTGTTCAACCAGGAGCGAAAGATCGCCCCCTGGGATACGTCCCGGCGTTCGGCGAGCAAAACACCGATTTCCAATTCCTGGATGGTGATCACGGACAGATACAAGTCGAAGGCATCCACACCGTCGGCCCACTTTGCAACCTGATGATCCGCTTTGCCCAGACGAATCTTTCGCAACTCGGAGACGACGTTGGTGTCGAGCAAGTACATCAGGAGAGATCCGCCGGTTGAGCCATGTCACGCAATGACGGAATCTCCAATTCCATCTCTGCCATGCCAGGCATCGCCAACAGATCAGCGATTTTTGTTCGCTCACCCGTAAGTTTTTTGTATTCATCAAACGTCAATAACACATGCGCGGGTTTCCCGCGATCTGTAATAAACACCGGACCGGACTGTGCCGCTTTTTTGGCCTTGCTGGCGTCCTGATTGAACTGTCGGCTTGAGAAGGTCGTGATGCTCATGGTCCACCTCGCATGTATGAATCATGTAGGTACGTTACATCAATTCATGTCTTGCGTAAAGAGAATGTCAGGCTGGCAATACAGAATCCAGATTTTTTACCCTGCGCAGCCGCAAGATGCTGATGTGGCAAATGGAGTCGCACGCCGCCTTTGCGGCGCTGCGCCAGGATCAGCAATGGAGGGTGGCGAATCCGGGTTCACCAGAAACAGCAAACACCCCCCGCCATGAGCAAAAATCTGGTCTGGTCGGCCTGCGCCCTGGCGTGGGCCGGTCACGCCCAGGTGTTCGACATCCATTGCCGGTCTTTTTGATCGCGGTCGTTGAATTGACCGCAGCATTGGAAAAATAATGAAAAAGCTGGTCAGATCCGCCAGAGCAGTTCTTGTCGCAGAAATGTGTTATGGGTTCGCTGGATCATGGCATGGCATACCAGGAACCCTTACCGGTGCCATGATGGGCCAGATAACCTTGTGCCACCAATCGGCGGAAATGGTCTTTCAGTGTGTTGCGGCTGGTGCCTGTTGAGCGAATCATATCGCCCATGGTCACACGGCCATGGTTGCGCACATGATCGATAATCTGTACGGCCAGTTCTGGCAGGGTGGCTATCAGCAATTTTTCGCGTTCCATCTTGGCGGCCAAGAGCCTTTTTTGCCGTTGCAACGTCTGTAAAAAGAATTCAATCCATGGTTGCCAATTGGGCATCTCAAAGCGAATTGTCCCTTGTGTTTTACGTAATGCGAGATAATAGCCCTCTTTGCTTTGTTCAATGACGCTTTCCAGTGAACTGTAAGCGACGTAGGTGTATCCGGCCTTCAACAAAAGCAATGTTGTCAAAATTCTGCTCAAACGCCCATTACCATCCTGAAATGGATGAATTTCCAGAAAGACCACGACAAACACACCGATCATCAACAACGGATGCAAACGACCACTTTCACGGACTTCTTGTATCCAATCGACAAGTTCAGCCATTAAACGCGGCGTATCGAATGGTGTTGCCGTTTCAAACACGATTCCAACTTGCCGACCGGCGTGGTCAAAAGCGGCCACGCTGTTTGATGCTGTCTTGTAGTTACCGCGATGCCATGCATCCTTCTCGCTGTAGGACAGTAGATCGCGATGCAATTGGCGAACATGATTCTCGGTCAGATGGATATCCTGCCAGGCATTGAAGATCAACTCCATCACTTCGGCATAACCAGCAACCTCTTGTTCGTCGCGGGTGGTAAACGATTTGATTTCAAGGTTGGCAAGCAGGTGTTCAACATCACGGTCTGATAGCCTGCTCCCCTCGATGCGGGTTGATGATCCGATACTTTCAATGGTGGCCACACGGCGCAGAGCATTCAAACGTTCAGGTGCCAGGGTGCCAAGAACTCGCCAAGCTCCCTTGAATTCATCAATTTCAGCAATCAGTGCCAACATGGTGGGCGTGATTTGAATCGTATCTGTTCTGAGCATGGCGGTCTCCTTATTCACCTATATATACACCCATATCCACCTATAACTCCACCCAAAAATACGCCCATATCCACCCATATTTTTCCTTTACAGGTTCAAACAGGCCATGCCCACTGCCTCACTCGAATTCACGCTGTTCATGGACACCGCCGGGGTGGCCCAGGGGATGGGCCGTGCCCGTAAGGAGGTGGCGACTGGCCTGCGCGGCATGGCCCAGGCAGCGAAAGAGGAAGGCGAACGCATCCA
>JADGAB010000038.1 GCA_015232245.1 Magnetococcales bacterium
GGCAGGCCGCGAAGCGGCGCCTTGTCAGCCGTGCGTCCCGCATTGCCGCCGGGTCTGAAATTCAACATCCCGAAATGGTTGCGGTTTACCATTCATACGGTTTATCGGACAATATGTCGGAATGGTTGAACAAAAAAACATGAACTCCTGCCGTGTCTGTTCTCATGCTCCCCTCAGCCAAACCACTCCGGCCTGGATGCGCTGAACGGTTTTCTGTTTGCCGAGCATCACCATGGTCTCAAAGATCCCGGGCGAGGCTCCGGAACCGGTGAGGGCCACCCGGACCGGTTGGGCGAGTTGTCCCATGGTGAGATTGTGGGCGGCCAGGTTGGCCTGAAAGGCCCCCTCGATGGCCGGGGTCAGCCACTCCGGGAGGGCGTCCAGTGCCGTGGCCAGGGCGGAAAGTGGCGCCTGGACCCCGGGAGTGAGGTGCTTGCGGGCCGCTTTTTCTTCATAGGGCAGCACCGAGTCGATGAAAAGAAAGCGGCATTTTTGCGCCATCTCCACCATGGTGGCGGCCCGGGCCTGAAATTCCGGCAGGATGGGGGCCAGCTCTTCTGTCGAGGGCGGAGGATCGATGCCGAGCCGGGCCAGTTGCATGGCCAACTCCGGCAGAAGCTGCTCCGGGGTGGCGGCGCGGATGTGGTGCCCGTTGATCCAGAGCAGCTTGGCACGGTCGAAAATGGCGGCGGAACGCCCCAGTTGGCTGACATCGAAGAGTTGCTCCAACTCGGCCATGGTGAAGATCTCCTGCTCCCCGTGGGACCACCCCAGCCGGGCCAGGTAGTTGTTGATGGCCGATGGCAGGAACCCCTCCTCCCGGTACTGGAGCACCGAAACCGCGCCGTGACGCTTGGAGAGCTTGGCTCCGTCCGAACCGTGCAACAGGGGCATGTGGGCGTATTCGGGCACCTCCCACCCCATGGCCCGGAACAGATGCATCTGCCGGGGGGTGTTGCTGATGTGATCCTCGCCCCGGATCACCAGGGTGATGCCCATGTCGTGATCGTCCACGGCCACCGCCAGATTGTACGTGGGAGAGCCGTCGGAACGGACCAGAATCAGATCGTCGAGTTCGGAGTTGGCAAAGCGGATGGTCTCCTGGATCTTGTCGTCCCAGGAGATCTCCCCCTCCTGGGGGGTGCGGAAGCGGATCACATGGGGTTCGGCGCCCGGGGAGAGGTTGGCGTTCCGGCAGTGTCCGTCGTAACGGGGTTTGTCCCCGGTCTCCCTTTGTCGCTCCCGCACCGCGTCCAGGCGTTCCCTGGAGCAGGTGCAGACATAGGCGTGACCGGCGGCGAGCATCTCCTGGACCACATCCAGATAGCGCCGGGTGTGGTGGGACTGAAAATGGGGACCCTCGTCCGGGGGAAGTCCCATCCAGGTGAGTCCCTCCAGAATGACCTGCACCGCCTCCTGGGTGGAGCGTTCGGTATCCGTGTCCTCGATGCGCAGAATGAAGGTCCCCTGGTGCCGACGGGTGTGCAGATGGCAGAACAGAGCGGTGCGGGCGCCGCCGATGTGCAGAAAACCGGTGGGGGAGGGGGCGAAACGGGTGCGCAAGGTCATGGTGGATATCCTGAAACTTTGAATGTCCTTCAAAAGGACGGGCGGGGAGTCTCCCCGGTGTTTGTTTTTGGCTCCGCTCTATTTTTTTTCAAGAATTCGATTTTGTCCAGACTGGCGTTGACGTGGGCACTTGGGTAAGATTTAAGGATGCGTTAAAAAGGATGCCGTTTTCCATCAACAAAAGAGGAAGGAGCCATTCACCGTGGGTTCACCCAAAGACCTCAATCAACCGGAAATCTATGTCAGCGCGCTGGTCCATGCCGCGCAATTGAACGATGTGGAGGCGCTGACCCGGTGGTTGGCCGACGACGAGCAGATCGCTGCCGGTCCGTTTTACAAATGGTATCGCTACTTTGCCGAGCGCCTGATGGCCATGGTCCCGCAACCGGAAACCGGTTTCGCGGCCCGTCCGGCCCGTCCGGTGGCGATTCCCAAGATCGGTCGCAACGATGCCTGTCCCTGCGGATCGGGGAAAAAGTTCAAACAGTGCCATCTGGACGCCGATCAGTCCGTGGCCTGGAAGATCGGTTCCCCCACCCCGTTGATGCGGGCCATGGCTACCTCCCAGATCATCCAGTCTTTGGATCTGGATGATCTGGATGAAGTTCCCCTGGAGAAGTGTTCGCCCCTGGTGCTGGCGGAGATGGCGGCCTCCTATCAATTGGAGAATGAGCTTGATACCGCCCTGACCCTGCTCAAGCGGATGCTCGACGGGGATCGGGAGGATCCGTTCCTGTTGATCGACTACTGGATCGCCCGTTATGCCGAATGGCTGGTGGATGCGGGTCTGCAGGCCGAGGGGGAGCGGTTTCTGCTGGAGGAGTACAAGAATCCCCGCAAGATCGAAGCCTGGCAGGTGGCCCAGAAGCTGGCCGCCTTCCATATCGATCAGGGCAACCTGGAGAACGCCTCCGAGTGGGTGGATGCCGCCCTGGCGGGCAATCCGGACAATCCGTTCAATCACTATCTGCGGGGCCTGCTGCAGCACGGCGGCGAGCAGTGGGAGGAGGCGGAGGCTTCCTATGTCCGGGCCCAGGAGTTGAGCGCCGGTTTCCGGGAACAGGAACAGGCCTACATGGAGACCCTGGTGGCCGAAGCCCTGGAACGGGCCCGCAACCGGGAGCCTCTGGTGAGCGAGGACGAGACGCAGGAGGCAGGATCCATGGAACCGTCCGCTTTGTCGGATGAAGGGAGTCACTGATGGAGCGCAGTCATTATTGCAACGATGTGCGGGAGCACCTCGTCGAACAGAGGGTGACGTTGTGCGGTTGGGTGAACCGTCGTCGGGATCACGGCGGGGTGATTTTCGTGGATCTGCGGGACCGCACCGGACTGGTGCAGGTGGTGTTCAGTCCCGAGGAGCAAAGCTCGGCCCATGTCGAGGCCCATGACCTGCGCAACGAGTATGTGGTGCAGGTGTCGGGGATCGTGGCGCGGCGTCCCGGGGAGACGGAAAATCTCAAGCTCCCCACCGGACTGATCGAGGTGCGGGTGGATCGTCTGACCATCCTCAACGCCTCCATCGCCCTGCCTTTCCAGCTCGACGAGGAGGTGGGCGAGGCGGTCAGGCTGACCTATCGTTTCCTGGACCTGCGCCGTCCGGCGATGCAGCACAATCTGATCTCCCGGCACCGGGCGTTGCAGTCCATCCGGCGCGCCCTCGACGAAGCGGGTTTTCTGGAACTGGAAACCCCCATGCTCACCCGCAGCACCCCGGAAGGGGCCCGGGACTATCTGGTCCCCTCCCGGGTCAATCCCGGGGAGTTCTATGCCCTGCCCCAGTCGCCCCAGTTGTTCAAGCAGTTGCTGATGATCTCCGGCTACGACCGCTATTTCCAGATCACCCGCTGTTTCCGGGACGAGGATCTCCGGGCCGACCGGCAGCCGGAGTTCACCCAGGTGGATCTGGAAATGAGCTTCGTGGATCCGGATCAGGTCATCGCCCTGGTGGAACAGGTGGTGGTCCGGCTGTTTGGAGAGGTGCTGAATATCCATCCGGCAGCGCCCTTTGCCCGTCTGACCTATGCCGAGGCCATGGACCGCTACGGTCTGGATGCCCCGGACACCCGCATCCGCATGGAGTTGACCGACATCACCGATCTGTTGCGGGAGACGGGCTTCAAGGTGTTCGCCCAGGTGGTGCAGATGACTGGCCGACAGGGACAGCAGGGGGCGATCAAGGTGTTGCGGGTGCCGGGAGGGGCTTCCCTGACCCGCAAGGAGATCGATGACTACACCAGTTTCGTGTCGATCTACGGCGCCAAGGGATTGGCGTGGATCAAGGTCAACGCTCCCCGGCAGGAGGGGGGGTGGCAATCCCCGATCATCAAGTTCCTCTCGGAAAGCGAACTGGAGGCGATTGCCCGGGCCACCGGTGTCCAGGAAGGGGATCTGCTCTTTTTCGGCGCCGACCGGCTCAAGGTGGTCAACGAATCCCTGGGGCGGCTGCGGGTCAAGGTGGGACGGGATCGCAACCTCATGGACGACACCCCGTTCTCGTTTGTCTGGGTGACTGAGTTTCCTTTGCTGGAGTGGGACGAGGAGGCCAAACGGTTCTCCTCCGTGCACCACCCCTTCACCGCCCCCATGGTGGAGGATTTCGCCGCCCTGGAGGCCGCGGACGGCAGCGGTGTGGATATGGTTCGTTCCCGGGCCTATGATCTGGTGCTCAACGGCAGCGAAGTGGGGGGCGGGTCGATCCGCATCCACGATCCGGCCATGCAGCGGCGCATGCTGGAGCTGCTCAACATCGGTCCAGAGGAGGCGGAGGAGAAGTTCGGTTTCCTGCTGCGGGCTTTGGAGTTTGGCGCGCCCCCCCATGGAGGGTTGGCTTTGGGCATGGATCGTCTGATGGCCATCATGCTGGGGGTCGAATCCATCCGGGACGTGATCGCCTTCCCCAAAACCCAGAAGGCGGCCTGTCCGTTGACCCAGGCCCCGTCGGTGGTGGATGCGGCCCAGTTGCGGGAGTTGCATCTGCGCACCACGGTTAAAACCCGGGGAGGAAGTGACGCCTGATTTGCTTGGTATGTTATTTGCATGATGATCGCCTTACGCAAAGATGTGATGCGTCGGGAATCGGATTCTTGACACCCTGGACCGGTCCGGCAAGGTGGCCACCCGCTGCGTTTCGCCTGCGAGCACCCCCGGACCGTTTTTTCAATGACTGGAAGGGTCGTCTCCTTGTAAGATCAGACCGGTTGTTCGCGTCAAACAAATCGCAATCGGTCTTAGCATGGCCGGAACCGTCCGGTCTTGCGACACCTTCGAGAAAACAGGTCGCCCATCATGTCATGCCGGATCACGACGCTCATTCAGGACAATGTTGCCACCGTCAACCAGTACCGCACCGTGGCCGAGGGTGTGGAAATCATGGTGAACCGGGGAGTCGGCTCCCTGGTGGTGATGGAAGGCAGCAGTGTGGTGGGCTACTTCACCGAACGGGATCTGATGGTGCGGGTGGTGGGAAAGCGTCGGGATCCGGACCGGACCCCGATTCATGAGGTGATGACCCGGGATCTGGTCCGGGTGGAGTACAACGCCACCTGCAAATACAGCCTCAACCGCATGAAGGAACATCGCATCCGTCATCTGGTGGTGTTCGACGGTCCCCGTTTCGTGGGGGTGGTCTCCATGCGGGATATCGCCGCCCTGATGACCCGTTCGATAGACTCCTCCGATCTGACGGTCAACGTGGTGGGCGGCGTGGTGTTGCTGGTGGTGCTGGCGGTGATCGGATTCTTGATCTATCTGGTGCCCGACATGCTGGGGATTGTCAGCCGCTTTTTCTCGTGATCGGGGTTTAGCACTGCACCCAGGGGAGACCGCGAAAGCGCCAGCCGTTGACACTGGAACGATGATGATTTTCGTCCCGGTCCCCTTCAAACCCTTCCAGGACATGGTAGATGGACTGAAACCCCTCCTGGAGCAGACGGTTGCCGGCATCGATGGATCGATGCCCGGAACGGCAGATCAGGACAATGGTGCGCTCTCTGCTTTTGGCGGCCCGGGCCACATCCTGAACAAAATCCGGATTCAATTCGAAATCCGGAGCGTCCTGCCAGGGAATGTTGATCACTCCCCGGGGCGAGCCGACAAAAAAATGTTCCACTTCGGAACGGATGTCGATGAACAGGGTCTCCGGTGCGGCGACCAGCCTGAAGGCTTCGTCAGGGGTCAGATGTCCCAGTTTGGGATCGGATGGACTGTGGGGGGCGGATGGCATCATGGGAGAGTTTCTCCTGATTCAAAGTGGGTATGCTGAGGATGACGGGTGGAACCCGTGAAGTCCGGTGGAAAAGGGTGGCGTTTGATGGCTCGATCCCCTTTTTTAGTGGTAAACCGGATGGGAGGTTTCCGTCAAGCGGATTTGGCACATGACCGGCGGATTGACATGACCATGACCATGAACTTGAACAGACGTAAGATCGCTGGCCGTGGGAACACGCTCGAACGGATCACCGTCGAGCGCTCCGGAGAACGGAAAGGACGTTCTTCGGTCCTGGCCAATCAAAAGATCGAACCCCGCACCCGTGGCCGACTGCAGGAGATCCGTATGGAGATCCCCAGGGAACGGTCTCCCGCCTCCCGGGAACCGGTGGTGCGCCGTCGGGCCGCCTCCACCGGCAATGCCCATCCCCTGGGGGTCCGGCTGCTGGAAGGGGGGGTGGTGCTGGCGGCGGGTCTGTCGATGTTCGTCAAGAACGGCATCGGACAGATCACTGGCTGGATCCGGGAAGGTCGCGACCTGGTGAGCGGTGTGGGTGGTTCCGGCTCCCGTCCCTGGGAGCGCGAAGAGGTGGAGGAGCAGGAGCGGGAGGAGGGGATCTGGCATGGCGAGGAGGAGTCGGACAACTCCGCCCATTTGCGTGTGATTGGTCGCCCGGAAGGTTTGACCGGTCTGGAAGAGGGTCACGTGTCGCCAATCCAGGAATCCCCATTGCGCGCCGAAGTGGAACGGACTAAAGTCCAGAGACTCGACGCCGAAGAGGAAGGACTGCCCGACGAACAATTGGAGGATCAGGCCGGTGCGCTGCGTGCCCGCGTGACCGACGCCTTGCGGCAGGGGTGATCCACGGTCGAGCCTGGGGACGTTGACCGGCAAGCATGCCTTGGTGGCGTCCGTTTCATGGAACCCGTACCAACCGGCAAGAACGCATGAATTCGGAATCCTTCAGCAGCGCGCTGCCGCCAGGGTCGAAACTGCTCTGGTTTGAGATCATCCGGGTCCTGGGCAAGGGCGGGTTCGGCATCACCTATCTGGGTCGGGATACCAATCAGAACCAGGTGGTGGCCATCAAGGAGTATCTCCCCACCGCCTTCGCCTCCCGGCGCGGTGGCAGCGAAGTGCTTCCCAACTCTCCGGAAGACAAGAAAACCTTTGACTGGGGACTGGACAGCTTTCTCAAAGAGGCCCAGATCGTGGCCCGCTTCCGTCATCCCAGCATCGTGCGGGTGGTGAGTTTCTTCCGCAACGCCAATACCGCCTACATGGTCATGGAGTATGTGGAAGGGGAAGGGCTGGACGCCAAGCTCAAACAGCGCAAGGTGCTCAACGAAGAAGAGATCAAGCGGATTCTGCCGGCTCTGCTGGACGGTCTGGAGTTGCTGCACAAATCCGCCTTCATCCATCGCGACATCAAACCTCCGAACATCCTCATCCGCAACGACGGCTCCCCGGTGATTCTGGATTTCGGTTCCGCCCGTCAGGCCGTGGCCGGACAGGGGGATCAGATGACCAGCCTGTTGAGTCTGGGCTACTCTCCTTTCGAACAGTACGACTCCTCCGGGGACCGTCAGGGAGCCTGGTCGGACATCTACGCCCTGGGCGGGGTATTGTACCGCTGCATCGCCGGAGACAAACCCGTGGATGCGGCCTTGCGCATCGCCGCCCGGTTGCGCAACGATCCGGATCCGGTCAAGCCCGCCGTGGAAGTGGGGCGGGGCCGTTATTCGCCGGGTTTTCTCAAGGCCATCGACTGGGCCTTGATGGCCCTGGAGAACGAACGTCCCCAATCCATCCGGGAGTGGCGTCCCATGTTGCTGGGGGAGTCGGGCAGCGTCGTTGTTCCGGCCACCGAGGGAGAGGGATCTTCCGTGACCATGCTGCGGCCTCCCGAGGCCGGCGTGGTGGGCGGGGGCGATGCGGGTGAGGTGCGCAAGAAAAGCAGTTGGCGCAGTTTCATCGCCTCCATGAACGAATTCGCCACCCAGGTGGATCCGGAAGAGATCAACGCCCGCAAGACCGTGGTGCTGCGACCCACCCGGGGGGATCTCTCCACGCCGCTGGTGGTCGAGCCGACAGTGGTCGCCCCATCCGGGGGGCACGCTGTCCGTTCTGCGGAAGTCGCGATTCCTCCCACCGTGCCGGGCAGTTCCCTGGCGCCCCAGCCGCCCCGCAAACGGGGCGCGATCTGGGTCGATCCCCTGCTGCGCATGGAGTTCATCTGGATGACGGGAGGCGGTTTCCGCATGGGGGCCGGCTCCCATGAATCCGGACGCAAATCGGATGAACTGCCTCAGCACGAGGTGCGGCTGGATGGATTCTGGATCAGCAAGCATCTGGTCACCTGGGGCAGGTGGAACCGGGTGATGGGGGATTATCCCCCCGGACTCTATCGGGAGAGCAAGATCAATCATCCCGTGGCCAGGGTCACATGGAATGACGTCCAGAAATTCTTGCGTCAATTCATGCGCATGTTGGGAGAGAACATCAATCTGCGTCTGCCCACCGAGGCGGAGTGGGAGTACGCGGCCCGGGCGGGTCACGATGCCCCGTTCATCACCGGGGATCCGGATCACTGGAGTCTCACCGATTACGCCTGGGTCAAGAGCAATGCGGGCGGTCAGTCCCGACCGGTGGGGGAGAAGCGTCCCAACGATTGGGGCTTGTATGACATGGCGGGCAATGTCCGGGAGTGGACCGAGGATCGCTATCAGGTGGATTATTACGCCAAGAGTCCCCTGGTCAATCCTTTGGGGGGCACCCAGGATGACGCCCGGGTGGTGCGGGGCAGCGGTTTCAACTGCATGGCCAAGGAGTGCCGCACCGCCCGTCGCATGCGCGTCGAACCCTCCAGCACCTTGGATGATCTGGGATTCCGTCTGGTCCGGGTGGTCTGACTGTCCTGTTTCGGGTTATTCAGGCTTGCCCCCGGAACGGGGATGAAACCGGGCGTGCACCTGTTTCAATCGGGTGTTGGCCACATGGGTGTAGATCTCGGTGGTGGAGACATCCGCATGGCCGAGCAGCATCTGCACCCCCCGCAGATCCGCTCCGTTTTTCACCAGATGGGTGGCAAAGGAGTGACGCAAACCATGGGGGGAGATCTCCTTGACGATCCCCGCCAGAGCGGCGTGACGTCGAATGATATACCAAAAGTTTTGACGGGTCATCGGTTCCCCCCGGGCGGTGACGAACAGGGCGGCGGTGGGTTTGTGGCCTGCCATCAACACCGGACGGGCCTGCCGGAGATAGCGGGCGATCCGTTCCAGAGCCCGTTCCCCCACCAGGGTGATCCGCTCCTTGTCTCCCTTGCCCACCACCCGAAAGAAACCGGTCTCTCCGTTCAGATCCTGGGTGCCGATGGTCACCAGTTCGGAGACCCGCATGCCGGTGGCGTAAAGGGTCTCCAGCATGGCCGCGTCCCGCAGGCCCAGGGGGGTGGTGATGTCCGGGGCGGCCAGCAGGTCATCCACATCCTGTTCATCGAGAAATTTCGGCAGGCTGCGGCGGCGTTTCGGGGCGGACAGCAGACGGGCCGGATCCTCGGCGCGGATTTCCCGTTCCGTCAGATGGCGAAAGAAACGGCGCACCGCCGAGAGCTTGCGGGCCACGGAGGTGGCGGTCAGCCCCTGTTGATACAGGGCGTCCAGCCAGGCGGAGAGATCCTCCCGGGTGCAGGTGATCACATTCTGGCTTCGGCTGGCGAGAAAACCGGCCAGAAATTCCAGATCGTTGCGATAGGCGCTCAGGGTGTTGTTGGCCAGTCCCCGTTCCACCAGCAGTTCATCGAGAAACAGACCGATCCGGCTTTCATCGTTCATGGTCTTGCTCCATTCCGGTCGCCCTTGGAATGCCATGCAGGAGTCCAGGGGGATTATCCCCCTGGTGGGGTCCAGGGGCGAAGCCCTTTGGACTTTAAGTCTTTGGCGCGCTTTGCAAAAGGGAATTGCTAAAGCCATTCCCTTGCGCGCCCCATCAGTCGCCGCAGGCGGTTTGTGTTTTGTCCGCTTCCCAAGGCTGCGCGCAAAATTTTTTCACGCATCGTGTGAAAAAAGTTCTTTGTGAAAGCGCGCCAAAGTCAAAACCCTGGGGGAGGAATCCCCCAGACCCCCGCTTTTTTTTCAAAAGTTGGCCTCTCGAAGAGTCTGCGATTCACCGCTCGCTCAGCCGATTGTTGCCGATGGGCAGGGGAAAGTGTCTGGCCCGGCTGGACTGGCGGGTGCCGGAGTCGATGACCGGCACGGCGTAGACCACCTTTTCCGCCTCGCAGAGCACCACGCCCCCCAGGGGGGCAAACCAGCGCATGCCGGCCTTCTCCCAGGTGGCGGCGGCGCCGAGCCATCTTTTTCCTTCCAAAGGGGGCATGAAGAGGGCATAACAGTATTGACGGGGGAGAAACAGGGACTCCTCCAGGATGGCGCGCAATTGACTGGGGGAAAAGGGCCTTCCCCAGCCGAAAGGCGTGACATCCCGACGCGCCCAGAGTCCGCCCCGGTTGGGCACCAGGATCAATACCCGTCCTCCCGGAACCAGAACCCGCCAGGTCTCCCGCAAGGTGCCTTGCAGGGATTGCACCCCTTCGAGGAGATGGGTCATGATCACCCGGTCAAAAGTCTCATCCGGAAAAGGCAGCGCGTCGGTACGCACCTGGGAAAAGCGGTTGTCCGAATCTTTGGGCCAGCGGGCCACCCCCATCTCTGCCGGAGAGGCCCCGAGCACCGTCCCGATCCAGGGTGCGAGATTCTCCAGATAGGGATGGGGAAAACCAAACCCCAGGGTCCGTTCCGAAGGATTGGTTTTCAGCCAACGCCCCATGGACTCCCCGATCATGCGGGCCGCGGTTTGTCCCAGAGGGGAGTCGTACCATGTCTGTAGACGAATCGCTTCCAAGGTCACACCGCCTGTTGTCCGGTTCACCAGCCATCTTGAATAAGGAGCGACCATTATGAACCAACCCAGCCCCAGCGTCGAGCCCGTCCTGGCGGGCCGGGACAACTTCATCTGGATGATCGCCACGGCAGCCGACCGTTATGCCGCCGTGGATCCCGGCGAGGCGGATCCGGTGAGCCGGTTCTTGAGCCAGCGTCAGGCCACGCTCTCCCACATTCTGATCACCCATCATCACGGGGACCACATCGGCGGAGTCGAGACCCTGAAGGCCCGACATGGGGGCGAGGTGATCGGCGGGGCCGGGGATGCGGCCCGTCTGCCACCGCTGGACCACCCCTTGAGCGAGGGGATGGTCGTCCGGTTGAACGACTCCCTGGCCGCCGAACTGCTGGAAGTGCCGGGACATACTTTGGGCCATGTGGCCTACCGGATCGGGGATGCCCTGTTTTCCGGCGACACCCTGTTCGGCTTCGGCTGTGGTCGGTTGTTCGAAGGGACTCCGGCCATGATGTGGCAGAGCCTGCTGAAACTCAGAAACCTGCCGGACGCCACCCGCCTGTTTCCCGGTCATGAATATACCTTGGCGAATCTGGATTTTCTGGTGGAGCTGCTTCCCGGTCTGCCGGAGTTGTCCACCCTGCGGCAGGAGTTTGTGACCCTGCTCGATGCCCGGGGAGCCACTGTGCCCCATCCTTTGGCGGTGCAAAAGCGCTTCAATCCCTTTTTCAAGGCGGATGATCCGGAGTGGGCCGCGCTTTTGGGGCTGGCCGGTTTGGATCCCGTGGCACGGTTCGCCTGGATCCGGGAGCGGCGCAATCGGTATTGAATGGCTTGATGGTGTCAGTAAAATATTTACAATTGCGCCGTATCCCGGAAGAAATTATAACGGATAGGATAGAAAAAATTTGTGCATATATTCTGAAATATCATCATCATCACCTCCTGGTGGGGGCTTTCCGGCAATGCATTGAGGGGGGAATCTTCATGGGAATGGCGGGCGTGTTCGGCAATTTGAAAGTCGGCGCCAAGATCGGTGCGGGATTCGGTCTGGTGGGTCTGATGTTTCTGGGGGTGGTTTATCTCTATCAGACCACCCTCATTCGTTCTCTGGACAGCTTCCAGGGGGATGTCCTGGAACGGGTGGAGTTGGAAAAATCCCAGGCTTTGGGGCTGAACATCCTCATGCTGCAGGCGCGGCGGGGGGAAAAGGATTTCCTGTTGCGCAAGGATCCCAGGTACGCGGAAGCGGTGGACAAGAGCATGCAGACCATGCTCAAGAGCACGGAAGAGATGCTCAAACGGGCCACCGACAACCAGGACGCGGAGAGCGCCCGATTGGATGGGGAGATCAAACAGCGCATCGGCGAGTATTCCACCAGTTTCCGGGTGGTGGTGCAGAAGGAGACCGAAAAGGGACTGGATGCCAAATCCGGACTGCAGGGGGCTTTCCGGGAGGCGGCCCACGCCATGGAAAAACAGTTGCGTCGCTACGACACCGAGGAGATCTATCTCTGGTTTTTGCAGATGCGCCGCGCGGAAAAGGATTTTCTGTTGCGCAAGGATGGGAAATATTGTGATCAACTGGATCAACTGGCCATGCGCTTAAACAACGAGATCGCCGAGTCCCAATTGCCGGATGATCTCAAGAAAAAGCTCACCGATCTGGTGGAACGCTATCTGGTGGCGTTCCAGAGCGTGGCCGATCAGGTTCTGGCCGGCAAGGGGGAGGGGAGCGGCGGTCATTTCCGCGATGTGGCCCACGAGATGGAAAAGAGCCTGCAAGCCCTGTATGTGCCGGGTCTGGGGCGACTCTATCTGGAGATCCGCAAGGATGAAAAGGATTACCTGCTGCGGGGTGACGAGAAATATGTGACGGGTGTGGGAAAACGGATCGAGACCATGAACAAAGTGGTCGCCGGATCGTCCATCGCGGAGGAGGACAAAGGCAGCCTGACAAAAGCCCTTAAGGTCTACTCCCAGGCATTCTCCGCCCTGGTGGACAAGGACCGGCAGATCGCCCAGACCGTCGAAACCATGCGCGCCGCCACCCATGCCATGGAGCCTCTCATTGCCGATCTGGTCAAGGAGGCTTCCACGGATATGGTGAAAACCGCGGAGGAGACCAATGCCAAGGCAAGATACAACGCCCGTCTGGCCCTTGGGGTGAGTCTGGCGATCCTGGTGCTGGGGGCGTTGCTGGCCTGGGTCATCGGACGGATGATCACGCGACCGGTGCATCAACTTCAGGTCATGACCGAGCGGTTCGGTCAGGGGGATCTGACGGTAACTCTGGAAATTCAACAGAAAGACGAGGTGGGTCTCATGGCCGCATCCCTCATCGAGACCGTGCGGCGGCTCTGCCAGGTGATCGCCCAGGTGAAACTGGCCTCCGGCGAAGTGGCCAACGGCAGTCTGCAGTTGTCCGACGCGGCCCAGGGGTTGTCCCAATCCTCCACCCAGCAGGCGGCGGCCATCGAGGAGACCTCCTCGGCCATGGAGGAGATGACCACCAGCATCCGTCTGAACAACGATCACGCCCAAACCACCGAGCAGATCTCCCGGCAGGCGGCCAAAGACGCGGTGGCCACCGGAGAGGCGGTCATCCGGGCGGTGGGGGCCATGAAGGAGATTGCCCAGAAGATATCCATCATCGAGGAGATCTCCCGGCAGACCAATCTGCTGGCCTTGAACGCCGCCATCGAGGCGGCCCGGGCCGGGGAGCATGGCAAGGGATTCGCCGTGGTGGCCGCCGAGGTGCGCAAACTGGCGGAACGCAGCCAGGTGGCGGCCAGCGAGATCGGGGGACTCTCCGCCTCCAGCGTGGCCGTGGCCGAGCAGGCCGGCGGCATGCTCGGCAGGCTGGTCCCCGAAATCCAGCGTACCGCGGAACTGATTCAGGAGATCGCCGCCTCCAGCCGGGAACAGAGCCGCAGCGCCGATCAGATCAACGCGGCCATTCAATCCATGGATCAGGCCATCCAGCGCAACGCGGGCACCTCGGAGGAGATGGCCGCCACCTCCGAGGAACTCTCCGCCCAGGCCGACACCCTGCAAACCTCCGTTGCCTTTTTCACGCTCGGGACAGAGTGTCAAAACCGGGCAGTCGTTTCTTCATCCCGTGTCGCCCTCCTCCCTGGTCCGGGCAGCGTGCCGGCATTGCCCCCTCCGGATCGGGTTCGGCATTGAAAATCACAAAACTTTGACGTGAATTGACGTTTTGTGACACAGAAAGAGCCTATGAATGCAAGTGAAAATCTGTTAAAATTTTTCCATGATTTTGCTTGACGAGTAAACAGACGCCATTTGCCTAAAGATTGTGACGACTTTTAAGGAGGGGAGAATCATGAATGATTTGAAACTGGGCATCAAACTTGGCGCCGGGTTCGGATTGGTGCTGGTGCTGACCCTGTTTGTGGCCGTGAGCGGCTACAACGGGCTGATGGGGCTTGCGGACCGCATGGACAAGACCAACGACATGGCGATCCTGATCGAGCAGATCGGCAACGCCATGCAGTCGGAGAAGAATTTCATGCTCCGCAAGGAGGCCAAATATGTGGATGAGAACCAGAAGGCCCTGGAGGAGCTGAAAAAACAGGCGATCCTCGACCGGGATCAGAAACTCAAGGATCCGGCGGACAAAAGCCAGATGGATGAGGTGATGGCTGCGGCGGAAACCTATGGCAAAGCCTTTGCCCAGTACGTGGCCATGGAGAAAAAGCGCAACGAAAGCCTGACCCGCGTCCGCGACATCGCCGACAACGTGGTGCGCGCGGAAGTGACCGCCATGCAGGAGGATCAGACGAAGAAACTCCACGAGGAGTTGGCCCAACCCCTGGACGCCAACGCGGACAAGGAAACCGTGGAGAAAAGGGCGGCCCAGCTTGCCGACCGGGCCACCAAGGTGGCCAAAGCCGCCCAGATGCTGATCGACTTCAAGGATGCCCGCATCGCCGAAAAGGAGATTTTTCTCACCAGCGGCAAGGATGACAAGTTCATCAAACGCAACCAGGCGGGCAGTGCCGGAGCCTTGAAAAACGCCCAGGATCTGCTGGCCAGCTTCAAGCAACCGGCCAACATCGAACAGGCCAAGAAGATCATCGCCGGCGTCGAACAGTACCAGAAAGAGATGGCCACCATGATGGAGGCGATCCAGGCACAGAACAAGGCTGAGCAGGAGATGACCGCCGCCCGCAGGCACGCGGACGAGAAGGTCGATGGCGTGAACAAAGGGCAGAAGACCAAAGCCACGGCGCAGGTCGGTTCCTCCTCCACGATGATCATCAGCGCCAGCGCAGGGGCCATTCTCTTGGGATTGCTGATCGCCTATCTGCTCTCCCGGATCATCGTCGCGGCCCTTACCAAGGGGGTGGTGTTTGCCCGGAGCATTGCCGGCGGGGATCTCACCGCCACCATCGATCTGGACCAGAAGGATGAAATCGGTCAGTTGGCCAATGCGTTGAAGGAGATGGCCGCCAAACTGCGGGAGGTGATCGGTGAGGTCTCCAACGCCTCGGCCCAGGTTTCGGCGGGCAGCAACGAGATCTCCAACGCCGCCCAGAACCTCTCCCAGGGGGCCACCGAACAGGCGGCTTCCATCGAGGAGACCTCCTCGGCCATGGAAGAGATGACCTCGAACATCCAGCAGAACACCGACAACGCCAACACCACCCAGAACATCGCCCAGAAAGCCTCCAAGGACGCCGCCGAAGGCGGGCAGGCGGTGGGCGAGGCGGTGACGGCCATGAAGGAGATCGCCTCCAAGATCGGCATCATCGAGGAGATCGCCCGTCAGACCAACCTGTTGGCCTTGAACGCCGCCATCGAGGCGGCCCGGGCCGGCGAACACGGCAAGGGGTTCGCGGTGGTCGCCGCCGAGGTGCGCAAGCTGGCGGAACGCAGCCAGACCGCGGCAGGCGAAATCAGTCATCTCTCCGCCTCCAGCGTGGATGTGGCGGAACGGGCCGGAGGGATCATCAACAAGCTGGTGCCGGACATCAAGAAGACCGCGGAGTTGATCCAGGAGATCGCCGCAGGCAGTCAGGAGCAGAATCAGGGGGCCGGACAGATCAATCAGGCGATTCAGCAACTGGATCAGGTGATCCAGCAGAATGCCGGATCCTCCGAGGAGATGGCCGCCACCGCCGAGGAGTTGTCCGCTCAGGCCGACATCATGAGCCAGTCCATTTCGTTCTTCAACATCGGCCACACCGCGGCGGCCTCCCCGGCCCGGGGCCGGTCCGTCCACAAGGCGGTCGCGGCAGCACACACGACTGCCAGAAAACCCCAGGCCCATTTGACCAAACACTCCCCCAAGGCCCTGCCGGCCCCTGCCGCGAAGTCCGGGGGGGTGGATCTCAAGATGGGTTCCGGGCACGCTTCGGATGATGAATTCGAGACCTTCTAACCTTTATTCCAAAGGAGCCCCACGACCATGAGCGTCCCGGGACTGACCGAAGTGACCCAGTTTCTGACCTTTCATCTCGACCGGGAGGTGTTCGCCATCGACATCTCCAAGATCAAGGAGGTGCTTGAATTCTCCTCGGTCACCAAGATTCCCCGCACCCCGGATTTCATGTGCGGGGTGATCAATCTGCGGGGCAGTGTGGTGCCGGTGGTGGATTTGCGTTTGAAGTTCGGCATGTCGAAAAGCGAAAAGACCGTCAACACCTGCATCATCATCATCGACGTCATCCAGGAGGAGGGGGGCACCACCGTGATCGGCGCCATGGCCGACTCGGTGAAGGAGGTGGTGGAACTCGATCCCAATCAGATCGAGCCGGCCCCCAAGATTGGCACCGGTTTGCGCACGGATTTCATCCGGGGCATGGGCAAGCAGGGGAACCATTTCGTCATTCTGTTGGATACGGACAAGGTGTTCTCGTCCGCCGAGCTTTCCCTGTTGCAGGACGCGGGCAGCAAGGCGGGTGGCAAGCCCGCGGACAAGGCGGCCTGACCCACATATTCAGAAATTCCGGGGAGGGGCTTGCAACCTCCCCGGCCCTTGGAGAGAGATGCAAATGCCGATTACCACCCATGAGGAGTCCGGAGTTGTCACCATCTCTCTGGATGACAAGTTTGTCTTCAGCGATCATCGCGCCTTCCGGAACACCTATCATGGGCGTCCACCGGACACCCGGTATATCCTGGATTTCCGTCGTGTCACCTACATGGACAGTTCGGCCCTGGGCATGTTGCTGCTGCTCAAGGAGGAGGCTGCGGGCGCGGATCGGGCCCGTGTGCAACTGATTCACTGCAACGATCAGGTGCGCAAGATTTTGGAAGTGGCCAATTTCGGGCAGATCTTCACCATCGTCTGAACCGGCTTTCAGCCAGCCAGCCAGACGATCCACAGCGCCAGGGAGGGCAGCGGCAACAACCAGTCGTGGCCCTCCCCGGTGTGTGACCAGACCACCGCCGGCAGGCCGGCGTCAAAGCCGCGCATCCTCAATCCCTCTTCACGGCGGCGCAAATCCCACAGCAGGCCGGTCAACAGCGCTCCGGCGGCAAAGGCCAGCCGTTCCAGCCGGGTGCCGGGCCGGGTTGGGGTCTTTTCTTGTCCGAGCCGGATGGTCATTCCTTCCCGCACCCGTTCCACCTGTTCCTTGAAACGGCTCAATCCGGTCAGACAGAATCCCAGGAGCGCCAATCCCCGCCGGATCGGCATGCGCCACCGTTCCAGCCAGCCCAGAAAGAAATCCAGTGCGCCTACCAGTTCCATGGGGGTGGTGATCCGTCCCAGAGACCAGGCCAGAACCGCCAGCAGCACCAGACGGAGGGATTGTTGCACTCCTGCCAGCACCCCTTCGCGGGTGAGCAGGGGCAGTGCCGGCCACAGAAACTCCCCCGGGGTCATCAGACCATGGGTCAGCAGCATGGCCAGAAATAACCATCGCAGCCGCATCAGTCCGTGGCCGATCCAGCGCCATGGCAGAGATGCGGTCCGGACCGCGACTCCCACCAGAGCGCATCCGCTCCACCATGTCAGGGTGGACAGGGGCGCGGACATCAGCACTGGCAACAAGAATCCGAACGCCAGTAAGGTATAGCGTGCATCATGGCGTTTCATGTCAGACAGAACCGATCTTGGCGAGATGTAAGATTTTTATTTATAGGGGTCCAGGGGGATTATCTCCCTGGTGGGATCCAAGGGCAAAGCCCTTGGGACTTTGCTTTTGACTTTGGCGCGCTTTTCAAAAGGGAATTGCCAAAGCAATTCCCGCGCGCGCCCAGCAGGCCGCAAAGCGGC
>JADGAB010000390.1 GCA_015232245.1 Magnetococcales bacterium
AAGCCTGCTGCGGCGTCACAAGCATCGGACTTTTCTGGGCATCGGCCTGCGGGATCTCTCTGGAGAGGCCTCCCTGCGGGAGACCACTTTTGGGTTGTCTTCTCTGGCGGATGCGAGCCTGGAGGCGGGCTGTCGCTGGCTGCACCGCTGGTTGAGCGCCACCCACGGCCCCCCCATGACCTTGACCGAAGAGGAGGGGCGGCGTCCGGCCCGATTCGTGATTCTGGGCATGGGCAAGCTGGGGGCCGGGGAGTTGAATTTCTCCTCGGATGTGGATCTGATCTATCTCTACGACGATGACCGGGGAGGGTGCGAAGGGGGGCGTCCGGTCTCCATCAAGGAGTTTTTCAACCGTCTGGGTCGGGAGTTGATTCGCCTGCTGGGAGAGTCCACGGCGGATGGCATGGTGTTTCGCATCGATCTGCGTCTGCGTCCCGAAGGGGAGAGCGGGGATTTGACCCTCTCGCGCCGTTCCGCGGAGATCTATTACGAATCCTGGGGCAGAACCTGGGAGCGGGCCGCCATGATCAAGGCCCGTCCCGTGGCCGGAGATCGGGAGTTGGGAGAGCAGTTTTTGCACAATCTTCAGCCGTTTGTCTATCGGCGCTACCTGGATTTCGCCGCGCTGGACGCCATTCGGGAGATGAAACGGCGCATCGATCAGAAGACCACCGCCCGTCAGGACTATCGCCGCAATGTCAAGCTCGGCTACGGCGGCATCCGGGAGATCGAGTTTTTCGTGCAGTGCCAGCAGTTGATCCACGGGGGCAGACATCCCAGGTTGCGGACGCGGGCCACGGAAGAGGTGCTGGAGGGGTTGGTGGAGCTCAATCTGTTGCCTCCCCAGGTGGCGGAAAAACTGGTTGATCATTACCGGTTTTTGCGCATGGTGGAGCATCGCCTGCAGATCGAGCGGGAACGGCAGATCCACTCCCTGCCCGAGGAGCCGGAGCTCTTTCTGGCTGTGGCGCGCCGGGCGGGCTTCGTCGATGCGGAGGGGTTCCATCGCCGTTTCCAGGCGGTGGTGGATGAGGTTCACGGAATCTACGGACAGTTGTTTTTCGAGGGGGAACGGGCGGACAACCTGCAGGAAGCGCCGCTGGTGCTGGCCTTGCTCCGGGAGCACGGGGACGAGGCCCGGGCCATGGAGGCGATCCGGCAGGCCGGTTTCGAGAATCCCGCCCAGGCGCTGGGCGTGATCGCCATTCTCCGGGACGGACCCGGCCTGACCCGCCTCTCCGAGTCCACCCGCCAGTGGTATGGCCGCATCGCCTTGCCGCTGCTCAGCGAGGTGCTCGCGGCCCCGGATCAGGATCTGGCCCTGCAGCATGCGGAAGCCTTTTTGAAAGGTCTGGGCCACCGGGTGAACTATCTGGCGATGCTCAAAGAGAATCCCCCGGTGTTGAAACTGCTGATCCGTCTGTTCGGCACATCGGCGTATCTCTCCCGTTTTCTGATTCACCATCCGGAGCTTTTGGACAATCTGGTCACCACGGATTTTCTCGGGCGTTTCCGTTCTCGCAGCGAATTGATCCACGATTTGGATCAGGCCATGGAGCGGGCTCGGGATCCGGAAGAGAGCCTGCAGATCATCCGTGAGTTCAAGAATGTGGAGACCTTGCGTCTTGGCATCCGGGATCTCTCCGGTCTGGCGGAACCCGAAGAGGTGACTGCCGGACTCTCCCTGCTGGCCGAGGTGATTCTGGCCCGGGTGCTGGTGGACGCCTGGGGGGAACTCACCCAGCGGCACGGCCTGCCCCGTCATACCAATGAGACGGGTGAGCGCTGCGTGGCCCCCTTCGCCATTCTGGCCATGGGAAAACTGGGCGGACGGGAACTGGGATTCGCCTCGGATCTGGATCTGATCTTCATCCATGGCAGCCGGGGGGAGGATCCCTGCACCGATCATCCGCAGCGATCCATTCCCAACAGTCAGTTCTTCACCCGGCTGGGTCAGAAAATCATCACCGGCATCACCACCCTGACCCGGGCCGGCAAGCTGTATGAACTGGACATGCGTCTGCGCCCTTCCGGCAACTCCGGACCGGTGGTCACCGCGCTGGATTCGTTTGTCCACTATCAAACCCACGAGGCGTGGCTGTGGGAGCATCAGGCATTGACCCGCGCCCGGCCCGTGGCCGGAGAGTTGGGATTCATGGGGGAGATCACCCGGGCCATCGGCGGGATCTTGCGGCGCGGACACGATCCGGAGATCGTCAAACGGGAGGTGGCCGCCATGCGTCGGCGCATCCGGGAGGAGAAAAATCCCCCTCCCGGCTGGATCGACATCAAACAGAGTCATGGCGGCATCGTGGATGTGGAATTCCTGGTGCAGTCCCTGATTCTGGCCCATGGGGAGCGGCATCCGGAGATTGTCCGGGCCAATCTCCCCAACGCCTTGCGGGCCCTGGCCGGTGCCGGACTGTTGCAACCCGCCGAGGCTGGCACCCTGGAAGAGGCCTATGCCCTCTACCGTTTCACGGAGAACCGTTTGCGGTTGCTCCATGACCGTTCGGAAAACCGCATCGGACCGGATGAACGGGTGCGAATCCGTCTGGGACGGCTTTGTCACGCCCTTGGGGAGGAGATCATCCCGGCTTTGGAGCGGCGTTTCCACTCCGTGATCCCGATTTTGCAGCGTTATTTTTGAGCCTTTATTTGTAGGGGTCCAGGGGGATTATCCCCCTGGTGGGGTCCAGGGGCGAAGCCCATGGGACTTTGTTTTTGCCTTTGGCGCGCTTC
>JADGAB010000391.1 GCA_015232245.1 Magnetococcales bacterium
GGCTGGTGATGGATCGGGATGGCAACGGCACCATCGATTCAGGCCGGGAACTCTTTGGGGTGAATACCCTGAAAAGCAACGGTCAATTCGCTACCGATGGCTTTGACGCGCTCAGAGACCTCAACGACAATCAGGACGGCAATATCGACGCGGCAGACGCGGATTTTGTCAATCTGCGCATCTGGCGCGACCTGAACCAGGATGGCATCAGCCAGACCAATGAATTGACCACACTCGCTCAGAACAACATCATCGCCATCGGGGTGAACTCGACCGCGGTGCGCACCAACCTGGGCAATGGCAATATTCAAACGGCGGCAGGCACCTTTACCTTTGCCAACGGCACCAACGGCAACACCGGCGCAACGGGTGAGGACGAAGGCACTGTTGCCAATCTGGACTTGCTGGTCAATACATTTTACCGGCAGTTTACCGATCAGATCGCGCTCACCGATCAGGCCAAGGGGTTGCCGAACTTGCGAGGTTCCGGTTGGGTGCGAAATCTGGCTGAAGCCATCAGCCTTTCGACCGACCTGGGCGACTGGGTGCAAAGCTATACCCGGCAAACCACGCGCCAAGGGCAAATCGACCTGCTGGACGGTCTCGTCGACCAATGGGTCGATACGGCAGAGTTCAAGTCACTCAAAATGCAGGCCACTGCTCTTGCATCCGTTGGTGTCAGCCTTCAATACAATCTGGCCCTCATGCAGAATGGGACATCCGCCTATAACGACTTCATCCGCAAGCTGGGTGTGGTCGAACGCTTCATGGGCTTCACCTATGGTGGCCCAATGGGGCAGGCACGGTTTACGCCGTTGGATGTCAATTCAGGCCATCTTAGCGTGTCGTTTTCCAGTGGCCAAATCTCCAGCATTGCTCTGGCTTATGACAGGTTCAAGGCAGACATCTACGAATCCCTGTTGTTGCAGACCCGTTTGAGCGGATATGGCAATTTGTTGGAAATCGGCAAGGTGGATGGCGAGTTGGTCCTGAATGCTCAGCCTCTGGAAAATGCCTTCAAGAACGCCATTGCGACCAATCCCCGCGATGGCATGATTGATCTGATCGAATTTGTGAGTGCCGCAGGGGAAACGCATCTCAAGGATCTCGGATGGAACGCCCGCGAATTCCTCATCACTCAACTTGACTCCGCCCCCGAACTGGGCGCATTCAATGATGAATTGAGCAGTTGGACTGTTCGTTTCGCCGCATCCACCGAAAACACGCTCACCGGAACCATACGACCGGATCTGTTGCTTGGATCGGCAATCAGCAACACTCTGAACGGTGGCAGTGGAGACGATATTCTGGCTGGCAGAGCAGGCAACGACACCCTGTATGGTGGAGACGGAGCCGACATGCTGGTTGGCGGCGCTGGCAAAGACACCCTGAACGGCGGCAGTGGCAACGACATCTACATGTTCGGCGTTGGCGCGGGCCAGGACACGATAAACGAGTACGACCTGACTGCCGGCAACATTGATACCATCAAGATAACCGGCAAGTTGCCATCGGAAGTGACTCTTGGCCGCAGCACCAACGGAACCAACGTGACCTACGACCTGGTGATCACGCTCAACGGCACGACGGACAAGTTGACGGTAGCCAACTATTTTTCCAGCAACGCCTGCAAGGTGGAAAAAGTTGTCTTTGACAATGGCACGGTTTGGACCACAGCGGATCTTGATGCGGCGCAGACACCTTTGCCCTCAGGCGCTTTATGGTACGGCACTGGCGGCAACGACATTATCGATCTGAGGAATGCCGCGTCTACCACTGTCTATGGGCCAAATGGCGGCTACAACACCGGCAACGACACCTATCTGTTTGGTATCGGCGCGGGCCAGGATACGATCTACGACAACGACACCACGTCAGGCAACATTGACACCATCCGGATCATCGGCAAGCTTCCCTCGGAAGTTACCCTGGGCCGCAGCGTCAGCAGCAGCAGCATGACCGGCGATCTGGTGATCATGCTCAACGGCACCACGGACAAACTGACGGTATTGAATTACTTCTCCCTCAACACCAGCAAGATTGAAAAAATCGAATTCGACAACGGCACGGTGTGGGGCGCGACGGAATTCAATACGGCCACCCTGGTGCCCTCCACAGCCGGGGCCGTGTACGCCACCTCCGGCAACGACATCATCGATCTGAGGAATGCCGCGTCTACCAGTGTCTCTGGGCCAAATGGCGGCAACAACACCGGCAACGACATCTATCTGTTTGGTATCGGTGCGGGCCAGGATACGATCTACGACAACGACACCACGTCAGGCAACATTGACACCATCCGGATCATCGGCAAGCTTCCCTCGGAAGTTACCCTGGGCCGCAGCGTCAGCATCGGCAGCATGACCGGCGATCTGGTGATCATGCTCAACGGCACCACGGACAAACTGACGGTATTGAATTACTTCTCCCTCAACACCAGCAAGATTGAAAAAATCGAATTCGACAACGGCACGGTGTGGGGCGCGACGGAATTCAATACGGCCACCCTGGTGCCCTCCACAGCCGGGGCCGTGTACGCCACCTCCGGCAACGACATCATCGATCTGAGGAATGCCGCGTCTACCAGTGTCTCTGGGCCAAATGGCGGCAACAACACCGGCAACGACATCTATCTGTTTGGTATCGGTGCGGGCCAGGATACGATCTACGACAACGACACCACGTCAGGCAACATTGACACCATCCGGATCATCGGCAAGCTTCC
>JADGAB010000392.1 GCA_015232245.1 Magnetococcales bacterium
AAGACCTTTTTTGTTTTGCGCAAATATCAAACTTCAGCCAGAAGCGGACCACTTGATATCGCTTCTTCTCTTTAACGATCTGAAGCTGCACGGTGTTCATGGATTTGCTCTTCCATTCTGGTGCTGATTTGAAGGTCGGGAGAAGCGTGCGAGGAAACGCACGCAACTCCCATTTCAACAATCCACAGGAGTCTTGGTGTCTGTGCCGGCCTTTTCTTATGCGCAATCTCCGCTGATGGCCACGATCACCTTGTTGCCGGAGTGTCTGTTGGCCCCGGCGGGCACCGTGCGTTTCTCCCAGACGGCGATGGCCGCCGGATGGGTGGTCCAGGTGAGGGTATCCCCCGTGGTCCAGGTTCCGCCCCAGGGGGGGGATCCTCCGTCCAGGGTGAAATAGGGTTTGTTGAAATCCGGATTGTTGGGGGCAAAGGTGGCGTCGATGGCGCCGCTGCCCACGGTGCCCACGGTGGAACCCGAACAGGTGTACTGGGTGGCGCTGCTGAAGGTAAGTGTCCAGGTCTGCTCGATGGTGCCGATGTGATTGCAGTGGACCGGATACTTGGTTTCGTCGTAGGTGCCGATGGTGGAAGACTCCTGCCAGTCGCTCACCGAGGCGGCGATGTCGCTGCCCTCCAGCACCGAGGCCACCCGGGTGGTCGCGGCTCTGTAGCAGTATTCCGGGGTGACGCCGGAGGCCAGGGTCAGGGTGGCCAGATTGCCGTTCCAGGAGACCGCGTTGTTGGCGGCCAGACGCAAGAACTCCACATTGCCGTCCACCGCGTCCATGCTGGTCTTGTCGGAGACCCGGATCAGATCCCCGTTTTTGAAGATGGCGTGTCCGCTCAGGCCGTTGCCCGGCTCCACCATCACCGCCAGCGAGGTGCTCCCGTAATGGAGATTCTCTTCCAGATTGCCGGTGCCGTAAAACCGGGTGTAGCCGCTGGCCTGGGACTGGGTATCGCTCTGGGTGCCGGCCATCAGCACCACGCTGTCATCGCCGTTGGTGCTGAACGCCACGAAGACCCGGGGCGAAAACAGGATCAGATCGTCATCGTTTTCGATCTTGATGAAGGTCTTGCGGTATTTCACCGATCCGGCGGACCGTTCCTCCTCGGTCACGTCGGGCCAGACGTTGTTTTCAACGCCTTCCGGGATCTCGGTGGCAGACATTGGTCCGCCGTTGCTTCCGGAGTCGTTGACGGTCTGCGACTTGTACCATTTGATTTCGTTGGGATGGATGGTCATGGTTGTTTTTTCTCCTGTTTTTTTGTCGTATCTATACAAAAAAGATGGACCAAGATATACAAGCAAAAGAAGAAGGAGCATCAAGTCTATCTTAGTTTGCGTACTCATCGCGGCAACTCCCTTCTGTCCATATTTGCGAATCCAACAATCCACAGGAGGTGTCCCGCAGATTGCCAGCACAAGGGCATGTTGGTCTTGGAAAGAGGATTCGAACCTCCGACCCTCGGCACCCAAAGCCGATGCGCTACCAGACTGCGCCATTCCAAGAGTGCCGGTCTTTCCCGGCTGTCAGCTCAGTCTCGTTGGGCTGTGTTGCTGTCCCGAGAACAGCATCTTTACCCCAGATGAAAAGGAAGCTGGGGATGGTTGTAATCACGCCGTTTTCCTCGGCCTGCCTCTCGGCACCCTGGGGAGGTTCAACGTCTCCCGCAGAAGATCGGCATATTTCTTTGGTCGAATTTTCGGGAGGTCTTTTCCAAGACTGCTTGGATCCACCTTCCTGCTTTCCAGCCACGCCACCAAATCCGCCTGGTCGTACCGGATGTTTCCTTCGATGGGGATGTACTTCGGCCCCCTGTTCTGCCTGCGCCAGATGGTTAACGTCTGCGCATGCACATCCAGAAACTTTGCTGCATCGACCGTGGTAAGCAGAGTGATCATGACGCCTTTCCTTTGCATAAATTACAAATTTGCTATATTAAAAGCTGCAAGGGCACCAATGAATATTGACAACAGTCATCATGATCACGGTAAACAAGGACAACAACAGAGATGGAAATATCAGTAGCCATGGTATTGCGTCACATAGACTCACTGATTGAACTCTTAATTTCCTCGACCAGCCACAAAGGAGCAGTGTTCCTATTACTCCTATCAGCATTCCTAAATATATATCTTGCGACATTGTATAGATCCATCAAGAAAGAGTGTGACAAGAGTAAATTCAAAAGAAATTACAATTTTGATGAAAAATTTGGCGTTTATCGTCAGATTGAAAACCATGAAACGCTATGCTGCCCGAAATGTTTTTCTGAAAGTCGTGAGTCACCGCTAATGTTTCGCAATTCAATTTATTACTGTCTGGCATCAAAATGCGAATTCAGAATACGTCACCCTGACCATAAGCCTGCTTCCACCAGAATTCATACTCCTTCCATATGGATGATTATGTGACGTTTACAGTATTCATCGCGGCAACTCCCTTTTGTCCAATTGCTCACGGTGCTGGTCAATCCACGTCAAGACATCGGCTTGGCTGTACACCAACATCAACCCACCAAGCATGCGCGATGGAGGCCCTAAGCCTTTACTCCTCCATTGGCGCAGGGTCCACTGAGACCGGCCTATCAACGCCGCCGCTTGAGTGATCGTGAGGGTTTCAATCTTGGGAGCGCTCATTTTTCAATCACACCTTCAGGATGCCAACGACCGCAGGCTTCCACGAAACCTTATAGCCGGAATGACCATTGCGGGAATACA
>JADGAB010000393.1 GCA_015232245.1 Magnetococcales bacterium
TAATTGCCAAAGCAATTCCCTTTTGAAAAGCGCGCCCAGCAGGCCGCCGCAGGCGGCGCCTTTGGGCGAGGCAAAGCCTCCCAAAAGTCAACATCCCGAAATGGATGCGGTATAGAACGGAACAGAGGAGTCATCCGGCATGGCTGAGACGGAAATCGTGGTGGTCGGCGCGGGGGGGCGCATGGGTCGCATGCTGGTGCAGGCGATCCATGCCCGGCAGGATACCCGTCTGGTGGCGGCCAGCGAGCATTCGGACTCCCCCTTCGTGGGGCAGGACGCCGGGGAGTTGGCGGGCGTGGGCGCTTTGGGGGTGGAGATCTCCGGAGACGCCGCCTCTCTCTTTCGTCCCGGACGGGTGGTGATCGATTTTACCCTGCCCGGGGCAACTCTTGCCCATCTGGAGCTGGCAAAAAAGAGCGGCTCCCCCATGGTGATCGGCACCACCGGCCTGGACGCGGCGGGCCGGGAGGCCATCCGTCAGGCCGCGCAACTCATCCCCATCGTCTTTGCCCCCAACTTCAGCGTGGGCGTCAATCTGATGTTCCGTCTGGCCGCCGAGGCCGCCAAGGCCCTGGGGGAGAGCGTGGATATCGAGATCATCGAGGCCCATCATCGCCACAAGGTGGATGCCCCTTCCGGTACCGCGTTGGGGTTGGGTGAATCCATCGCCAAGGCTTTGGACCGGAACTTGCAAGATGTTGCTGTGTATGGCCGGGAAGGGCATACCGGCGCCCGGGAGCGTCAAACCATTGGCTTTGCCACGGTGCGGGGCGGGGATATCGTTGGCGATCATACCGCCCTGTTCGCCGGAGACGGGGAGAGGCTGGAGATCACCCATCGGGCCTCCAGCCGCATGACCTTTGCCCAGGGCGCGGTCCGGGCCGCAGTGTGGGTCAGTGGCAAAAAAGCCGGGCTGTATGATATGGGCGACATTCTGGGGTTCGAAAAAAATCGGGGCTGATGCGTTGATTCAAAAGAAGTTTCAAAACGCGGCCCGAGAGGCCGCGTTTTTTTTGGAACTTTTCGCAGCGTGTCTGGATCCAAACAGTTAAACAGACAGAGGTTTAATTTGAAGATTCAGGCTGCAAAGTGTTCATAAGCGTTAGTTGGTTTCACGAGGAGGACCGAAGGATCGGGTCTCGACTGAAGGCAGGGAGCATCCTGGAAGCGCTTGTTGTGCAACGATGCAGGGTACTGAATGCTATTTAAAGCCAAGGAGACGACCATGAAAATGAACTTTGGATTCAATGATTCCAGCGACGAGAGTTATGGCCTGTGTCACGGAGTGCGCAATCATGTGCACATCGAGATGGGGGACAACGGCTTCAGTGTCTGTCGCAGTGACCACGCCCGCATTGGAGATTGCCTCATCGAGGGGATCCCGGACCTGGGAGTGGCCCACGAATTGACCGAAATGCTGATGGGTGAGATGGAACAAAAAGCCCTGGAAGCCCAACAACGTCCCGGACTGGTTTTTGGTTGATCAGGAATCGGGTTGATCCAAATCCATGTACACTGCCAGGGGCGTTCCCCCTGGCATTTTTTTTGGTGCGCCCCGGATCTTGCTTCCCTGGCCAAACCCGGGCACAATTCCCGTCGGTTCCCTTTTTGGTGTCGCGTCATTCTGTAAAGAAAGTCTGCTCCCATGCTTGTTTTGATCTCGCCGGCCAAAACCCTGGACACCGCCCCCTCCTGCCTCGGGTTGCCGGGATCTTGTCCGGAATTTCTTGACCAGGCGCGGCAACTGGCGGCCCTGCTGCAAGGGTATGATGCCGTCGCGCTGGAAAAGCTTCTGGGGATCAGCCCGGCGCTGGCCCGGTTGAATCGGGAGCGCTACCAACAGTTCCTGACCCTGGCGGATTCCGACCGGCACAAGTTCGCCGCGGAACTCTATCGCGGGGATACCTACGACGGTCTGGCCGTGGATACCTGGAACCGGGAGGATTGGGGGTTTGCCCAGGGGCATCTGCGCATTCTTTCCGGGCTGTATGGTCTGTTGCGGCCTCTGGATCTGATTCAGCCCTACCGGCTGGAGATGTCCACCCGGCTGGTCAATCCGGCGGGCCGGGATCTGTATGCCTTCTGGGGTCGGCAATTGGCCGATGCGGTGGCGATCCAGGTGGCGGACCATCCGGATCCCAGGGTGATTCATCTGGCCTCCGAGGCGTACATCCGGGCGGTGCCCGGGGTGGCATTGTTGACGCCGGTCTTTCTGGAGGAGCGCCCGGAAGGCTTGAAGGTGATCGCTCTTTTGGCCAAGCGGGCCCGGGGGGCCATGGCCCGCTATCTGATCACCCGGCGATTGACCACTCCGGAGCCTCTGCAAGAGTTCTGCGAGGGGGGATATGGTTTTCGTCCTGACCTTTCCGATGCCCGGCGTTGGGTTTTTGTGCGCGCCGATCGTGGCGAACTTTCAGTTGGAGCATGAAGCGGCTTTGAGCATCTCATTCCATTTGCCTTTGAGCGCGGCCAGCGAAGCCGAATTGCAGACTCTGGCCGCCACCACCGCCGAACCCGAACTCGCCTTGCGCCGCATGGCGGATTTCATTCAGGCCCTGCGCGGCGCGGAACGGCCAGAGCTTCTGGAACTGTTGGCCCGGCGTCTGGAGGATCCGATCTGGCGGCGTCGGCTGGTGCTGGCCTGGGGCAACTCCCCCTATCTGACCCACGTTTTGTCCAAGTGGCCGGAATTTCTCGCCGACGACTATCCGGGGGAGAATCCAG
>JADGAB010000394.1 GCA_015232245.1 Magnetococcales bacterium
GTACAGCAGAAACCCCTCCTCGTTGACCAGCAGGCCGTTCTCCCGGGCCAGGTGTTCCAGGTTGGCCGCGCTGTTGAAAAACTCCACCGCAGACATCCCTTCCGGGATTTTCAGGGGAATCCGGCGGCGCGGCGTGACGATTTCCCGGGGGCCTGTGGTCATTGTGCGTGTTCCTGAGTCGAGAGTTGTTAACGCCAGTGGCTGATGATCTGTTTGACCCGTTCCGCCCTGGCCTCCGACCCCTCCTCCAGACAGGCCCGATACAGGGTGGTGATCAGCTCTTCCAGAAAGGTCAGACTGTTGCGATCTGCATCCTTGTCGGCCAAATCGAGGGCCTGCTCAAGATGATAAACGCCTTCGCTGTGAAATCCCAGAAAGCGCAGATTCATGCCGAGCTTGTAGCGACCGTAGACAGAGCCGGGCTCCCGGTCGAGCCATTGGCGCAGAATGCTGATATTGCGACGGATTTTCTCCTTGTTGACCCCGGCGCTGTAGCCGTGGTGGGTCAAGGTGACCGGGATGGGTTCCGGGGGGCGTTGCGGCCAGTGGCGATAGATCGAATCGGCGATCCCTTCGTGTACCGGGTTGGCGAAACGGATGCGGGGATCGTTGCGGAACAGTCGCAGCGCCTGACTGGGATGGACGCCGCCATCCACGGTGAGGTTGTCGATGCGGATGATCCAGGCGGGCGCCCCGGAGTTGCCGCACATTCCCAGAGTGCGGGCGCGGAATTCTGGGTCGTCCACCAGCACTTCGTCGCAATCCACATTCAGAATGAAACGGAAACGGGCCTGCTCCAGGGCCAGATTCTTGGGCGCGGAGAAGTCGTTGTTCCAGGGCAGATGGAACACACGACAGCCGAACTGCCGGACGATCTCCATGGTGCGATCCGCGGAGCCGGTATCCACAAAGATGATTTCGTCCGCCACCCGGGCCAGGGGTGGCAGACTCATGGGCAGAAACTTCTCCTCGTCGCGACCCATGAGGATCGCGGAGATCCCTTCGGGCAGGGGTGGGGCGGTCACGGGGCATCCGCGAGAGTGGAAACCCCGGGAAGATCCCGGCCTTCCAGCAGTTCCAGAAAGGCCCCGCCGCCGGTGGAGATGTGGGAGACGCGCTCCGCCACTCCCGCCCTGGCGATGGCCGATTCCGTATCCCCGCCGCCGGCGACCGAAAGGGCGGAGCCCGCGGCGATCTGTCGGGCCAGCTCCAGCGTGCCGGAGGCGAAAGCCGGAATCTCGAACACCCCGACCGGTCCGTTCCAGACCACCGTCGCCGCCTTGGCCAGATGATCGGCGAACAGGCGCACGGTTTCCGGTCCCACATCCAGGCCCATCCACCCTTCCGGGATCTGGTCCGCCGGCACGATGCGGCTCTCTCCGGCGCCGTCCCGATTCCGGGAGATCACCGCGTCCACCGGCAGCACCAGTTCCACCCCGGCTTCCCGGGCCTTGCTTTCCGCCTGACGGGCCACATCGAGCATGTCGGGTTCCACCAGGGATGCCCCGGTCTGGCCGCCCCGGGCCGTGATGAAGGTGAATGCCATGGCCCCGCCGATCAGGATGGTGTCCATTTTGGAGAGCAGGGATTCGATCAACTGGATCTTCGTGGAGACCTTCGAGCCTCCCAGCAGGGCCACCACCGGACGTTGCGGGGCGATCATGGCCTTGTGGAAGAAATCGAGTTCATCGGCCATCAGCAGTCCGGCCACCGCCGGGGGCACCCGTTGCGCCACCCCCACGTTGGAGGCGTGGGCCCGATGGGCCGTGCCAAAGGCGTCGTTGACCACCAGATCCGCCAGACGGGCGAAGGCTTCGGCCATTTGGGGGTCGTTTTTCTCCTCCCCGGGGTGCAGGCGAACGTTTTCCAGAAGAATCACCCCGCCGTTGGGCAGGGCGTTCACCAGGGCTTCCACCTCGGGTCCGATGCAGTCCGGGGCCAGGGGAACGGTGCGGCCCAGAAGTTCGGAGAGTCTCTCGGCCACCGGCTTGAGGGAGGGGCCGACGCCGTTCTTGGGGCGTCCCAGATGAGAGGCCAGAATCACCCGACCACCGCCATCGATGACCTTCCGGATCGTGGGCAGGGATTTGCGGATGCGGGCATCCGAACCGATGGTGCCATCGGAGAGAATGGGCACATTGAAATCCACGCGAATGAAAACCCGTTTCCCGGTGACATCCAGAGCGGCGATGGACTGTTTTCTCATGAGGCGACTCCTGAACTTTGAAAGGTATGGTCTGATTGCAAAGTTCAAGTGTACGTCATATATTGCATGAATTGCCAGGAAACTCATAGAGGTTAACGTTGGAGGCGAGGTGAGGGAACCCGCCGTTTCTCGTCGATCTTCACGACTGGGCGCGGCTCCCGGAGAGTTTCCGCCTGAGTATCCTCAAGGGGTATGTGGCGCTTCTGTCTCCGGAGGGGGTTCCGGATCGATGAAGCCGCGGATCTTCTCCAGATAGAGATAGATCACCGGCGTGATGTACAGGGTCAGCCACTGGGAGAGGATCAGACCGCCCACCACCGCCAGTCCCAGGGGTTGCCGGGCCTCGCCGCCGGCGCCCATGCCCAGGGCGATGGGCAGCGTTCCCACCAGAGCCGCCATGGTGGTCATCATGATGGGCCGGAAACGCACCAGTCCGGCTTCCCGGATCGCCTCCAGGGGGGTGGTGTCCCCCTTGTGGCGGGCCTCGATGG
>JADGAB010000395.1 GCA_015232245.1 Magnetococcales bacterium
GGCCACGGCCATGAGCTCCTCCAGGGCGGTTGGATAGAGGGCGAACGCCACCGCCATCTCGCCGGAATCCACCCGTTGGGTCAACGCTTCCAGGCCGCGAATGCCTCCCACGAAATCGATCCGGTTGTCCTGGCGGGGATCGGTGATCTTGAGGACCGGAGCCAGCAGGCGTTCCTGCAGAATGGTGACATCCAGCCGTTGCACCGGATCCTGTTCCAGGTTGGGTTCCAGGGCCACTTTCAAACGGAACCAGCGGTTTTTCAGATACATGCCGAACTCATGCCGACTGCCGGGCCGGACCGGCGTATTGGACGGGGCCAGGGTCAGACGGGGAATGGCGGCCACCCGGTCGAGGAATTCGGTTTCGTTCCAGCCGTTCAGATCCCGCACCACCCGGTTGTAATCGAGAATGCGCACCTGGGTGTCCGGAAAAGTCACCGCCAGAAACCGACTGTGGAATGCTTGCGGATTCGGGTCGGCGGCGCGCCGGGCCAGATGCACCCGGGAGGCGGCTGCGGCCCGGTGATGGCCGTCGGCGATGTACATGGCGGGCAGACGCTCAAAAGCCGCGCCCAGTTCCTGGATGATCTGCGGATCATGCACGGTCCACAGGGTGTGCCGGATCCGGTCATCGGCCACGAAGTCGTAAATCGGCGCGTGTCGCTGGATCCAGGATTCGGTCAGGGAACGGATGATCGGGTCGTGACGATGGGTGAGAAAGACCGGTCCCGAATGGGCGTCCAGGGTGTCGGCCAGTCGGGTGCGATCGTTTTCCTTGTCCGGACGGGTGAATTCGTGTTTTTTGATGCGCCCGTCCAGATAGGCGGCCACGGAGGCCACCCCGGCCACGCCGGTCTGTTCACGGCCTTGCATGTTCAACCGGTAGATGTAGTACCAGGGGGCCGGATCCTGTTGCAAGACCCCCTCCTCACAGAAACTCCGCAGCCGTTCCCGGGCCTGGGCGTAGACCCGTGCGTCATGGTGCGGGATGGCCGGATCCAGGTCGATCTCGGCCTTGGAGACCCGCAGGAACGATTCGGGAATGCCCGCGGCCATCTGGCGGGCCTCATCGCTGTTGAGGACATCATAAGGGGGAGCGGCCACCCGTTGTTCCAGACCCGAACGGGGGCGCCAGGCGCAAAAAGGGTGCAGCAGAGTCACGATGATTCTCCGGACAGATGAGCGATTTCTTTTTTGATGGTCTCTTCGAGGGTTGCAAGCGCGGAGCCAAGCTGACGCCAGAAATTCCAGGCATGGTCCATCTCCCCCAGGCGTCCCGCCTGTTCCAGGGAAAAGGCCAGTTCGTGGACAAAGACCCGGCCAAAGGCCCCCGTGGCCCCTTTCAGGCTGTGGGCCGCCTCACGCACCTCGCCGGAATCCCCCTTGGCCAAAGCCAGTTCGATGCGGGACATCTGCCGGGGGGCATCGACAAAATAGAGATCCACGATCTCTTTGAGAAGGTCCAGATCCCCGTCCACGGTCTTGAGCAGTCGTGGCATGTCCACGATCCCCTTGACATCTTCGGTTTCCTGCGCAGGGGTCGTGGTGGGGGTGGAAGCGGTGAGCAGACGTTCCATCTGGGCGAACAGCACCGCGGCCCGTACCGGTTTGGCATGGTAGTCGTCCATGCCGGTCTCTTTGACCCGGTGTTGATCCTCCTCGCTGGTCAGGGCGGTCACGGCGATGATCGGGGTGTGTCGTCCCGGCAGGACCGCCTCCCGTTGACGGATCTCCATGGTGGCCAGAAATCCATCCAGAACCGGCATGCGCAGGTCCATGAGGATCAGATCGACTTCGTTGGTGTTCAGAAGATCCAGGGCATCCTGTCCGTTTTGCGCCAGGGAGACCTCATACCCCTGCTGGAAGAGCAATCGGGTCATGAGTTTTTGGGTGAAGGGGTTGTCCTCCACCAGCAGGATGCGCTGACCTGCCTTCACGGCAGCCGGATCGGGTTCCCCGGAGGGCGGGGTTTCTGATTGGGAACCGTTATCGGGAGCCACCAGAGCCAGCAGCGTCACGGAGGCGTGACGGATCCGGTCGAGACGCTCCCTGGGAAGGCCGGAAGGGAAATTCTCCAGCAGGGAATCGGTCTGCTGCAGGATCGTTTCGATCAGACGACGGGCGTCACCGATCTGTTCCATGGCTCTCTTTGGCGCTCAATCGTGCGACATCAGAACGTTTCAATGAATTTCTCCACATTTTTGAAGGCCGCTTCCAGTCGTTCCTGGGTCCGTTTGGCCTCGCTCCATTCCAGACGGGTGGCCGCCTGTTCCATCACCCGGGCCAGTTGGGCCATGGCGGAAACGCCCATGTTGGAACAGGCCTCTTTCAGTTCCAGGGCCGCTTCCAGCACCCGTTCGCCATCCTCTTTTTGGATCATCTCGGCGAGCTTGTCCAGGAGTTCCTTGGCGGATGGTTGGAAATGCTCCAAAAGTTCACGGATCATGGTGTCGTCGTCTCCGAAAAGTTGTCGCAACTGGGAGATTTCGACGGGTGGTGGGGTTCCGATGCTCTTGGGAATCCAGTATTGCAATTTCTGCAGCAGAATATCCGGTGAGACCGGTTTGCTCAGATAGTCATCCATGCCCGCCGCCAGACACCGTTCCCGGTCCCCTTTCATGGCGTGGGCGGTCATGGCGATGATGGGAATGTGACGGGAGGCGGACTGCTCGGATTTGCGGATCGCCCG
>JADGAB010000396.1 GCA_015232245.1 Magnetococcales bacterium
CAGTCCCGGCTGGCCGGTGCGGATGATGATGCGGATCGTGGCGTTGTCCAGGGTGTTCCGGATGTGTTCCACCAGTTCCAGTCCGGCGGTATCGGTCTCCATCATCACGTCGATGAGGGCGGCGGCCAGATCCTCGTGTTGTGTCAACAGCGCCCGGGCCGCCCGGGCCGAATGGGCGTGGATGAGTTGCAACGGCCCGTGGGCAAAGACAAAGCGGCTCAAGGAGAGGCGGGTGGCGGTATGCACATCCGGATCGTCGTCCACCACCAGCAGTTTCCACGCCAGGGATGGCGCAGGACTGGAGATGTCCGGGTTGTCCCGGGATTTGGCGAGGATGCGTTTCATGCGGGTTTCACTGGAAATGAGGCTGGAATGCGCACCTCGAACAGCACCCCCTGGCCGGTGTCACTCTGGCAGGAGATGCTCCCTTTGAGCTGCATGACGATGATATTATAACAGATCGTCAGGCCAAGTCCAGAACCTCCCTGTTCCCGGGCCGTGGTATAAAACGGATCGAAAATATAGGACAGTTGTGCCGCCGGAATGCCTGCGCCATTGTCCGTGTAGTGGATCACCAGTTGTCCGGCCTGATCGTCACGCCGCGCCTCGATGCGGATCCGTCCCGGACGGGCGCCGTTGCCAAAGCCGTGCCGGTGGCTGTTCATCAGCAGGTTGATGAGCACCTGTTCGATCAGACCGGGTTGGGAGTGGACCAGCAACCCATCCGGGCAGTGGAGCGTGATGGCGATGTTGCTTTTCTTGAAGGCCATATGCAGGGTGGCCAGAATGTCTTGCAGAATTTCTCCCATCAGGAACGTGCGCGTCTCCTCGGAGGTTTGATCGATGGAGGTGCGCTTGAACCGGCTGACCAGTTCCGCCGCCCGCCTGAGACTGGACATCCCCAGAT
The DNA here is from genome assembly GCA_015232245.1 of Magnetococcales bacterium. Classification (GTDB taxonomy): domain Bacteria; phylum Pseudomonadota; class Magnetococcia; order Magnetococcales; family Magnetaquicoccaceae; genus Magnetaquiglobus. The sequence goes on from JADGAB010000396.1 coordinate 908, forward strand.
CCGCGCTCTGTTGAATCTGATCCAGGGTGGCGGTCAACTCCTCCATGTCCACCTCCTCCCCGGAGAGCAGCCCGTTGAGATGGTGGATCACCTCCGGCAGATTGGAGACCGTGGTGATGGCAATGCCGATGGGAGTGTTGATCTCATGGGCGAATCCCGCCACCAGACGTCCCAGGGAGGCCATTTTCTCGCTGTGCAGCAACTCCTGGTGGGTGTCGTTCAATTGCCGGATGGTGTCGTTGAGCACTCCGTTGGTGATCTCCAGGTGCTCGGTCCGGCTTCTGACCTGATCCTCCAGGAATTTCTGCTGTTCCAGGATGGCTTCCTTCATGGTCTGCAGGCTTTGGGCCAGATCGCCGATTTCGTCCGTTCCGTAGAGGGAGATCTTGAGGGAATAGTTCCCCTGTGCGATCTGGTGGGCGTAATTGCTCAACACCTGGATCGGGACCAGCAGGCTCTGGAAAAACAGATAGGTGAGCCACCCCAGCAGCAGAAAGGCGAGGGTCAGGGAAAAGACCAGGCTGAATCCTGTCCAGCGTACGCCGGTCTCCTGGGAGATGGCGTTGTGGTTCATCAGAAGAGCGTTTTTCTCTTTCAGCCGGTTGGTGTCCCGCAGAATGGCGTTGTTGATCTCCCAGAGGCGTTGCTTGTGGGAGACCAGTTGCGGCAGAAGGTTTTGCAGGCGCTCGGCTTCCACCTGATAGCGCTGAAAGGTCTCCTGGATGTGGGTGATGTCCACGGAGCCCAGCAGCGGCAGCGCCGCAAGCGTGGCCTGCAGGGTCTGGATGGCCCCCTGGAACTGCTCCCGGCTGCTGCGGTGGACCCGCATGATGAAATCCTTTTCCCGTCTGCGCAGTTGCAGCAGATCCACCATGGCCGGATAGTCGTTTTTGCTGGTCAGACGCAGCTCCAGAGTGTGGATGTGATTGCGCAGCCGACCCTGAATGCCGGAATTCTCGTCAAAGCCGATCTCCCGTTTGATGGCCATGGCGTCGTGATCGTGTTGTTTGAGCAGCCCCAGTTGATGCTGAATGGCGCGGATGGGCTGGGCGGTCTCCAGGAGTTCCGGAGAGATGGCCGCCGAGGCGAGGGCGCTGTCCAGGGTGGCGATCTCTTTTTCGATGGCGGTGATTTTCTGGTCGATGAGGGGGGTCGCCTGATCGGTGTGATCATCGGGATGCGGATCATCCTGGAGCAGTCGTGTCATGAGCAGATGGAGCTCGAAGGTTCCGAAAGCCAACTGGTTGATCAGCATGCTGACCCGATCCAGTTGCTGTTTCTGCGCCGTGGTCTGACCGAGGGCGTGAATGTGCCTGCCGACAATCCCGGCCACCGCCAGATAGCCGATGGCCATCAGGGCGATCAGGATCAGGGACTTCCCCTTGAGGGGAATGTGATTCAGACGCGAGTAGAGGGTGGGCATCGGGAATCATTGCGCGCTGTCGAAGGTGATGCGCGGATCCGCCACCACGTAGGTCAGATCGGTGATCAGTTTGGTGACCAGTCCCAGCAGGGTGTAGAAGTAGAGGGTCGCCAGCACCACCGGATAGTCCCGGTTGATGACCGATTCGTAGCCCAACAGTCCCAGCCCGTCGAGGGTGAAAATGGTCTCGATGAGCAGACTGCCGCTGAAAAAGGCCGCCACGAAGGAGCCCGGAAAACCGGTGACCAGGGGGATCAGGGCGTTGCGGAAGACGTGCCGGTAGAGCACGGTCCGTTCCGTCAGCCCCTTGGCCCGGGCGGTGAGGACATACTGTTTGGAGA
>JADGAB010000397.1 GCA_015232245.1 Magnetococcales bacterium
AACCTGGGAGTGATGTACGAGAAAGGACGAGGCGGTCTGGCCCGGCAGGACGAAATGGCGGTGCAGTGGTGGACCCGGGCCGCGGAACAGGGACATTCCCAGGCCCAGTTCAATCTGGGCATCCTGCATGAGCAGGGCCGGGGCGTGCCAAAGAGTGATGCGCAGGCCGCCCTCTGGTATGCGCAGGCCGCCGGGCAGGGGCACGAGGGGGGAAGGTTCAATCTGGGGGTGATGTACTCCCGGGGGTTGGGTGGTCTGCCCCGGGACGAGGCGCAGGCGGTCAGTCTGTTCCGTCAGGCGGCGGAAGCGGGCAATCCTTTGGCCCAGTACAATCTGGGATTGATGTTCGCCCATGGCCGGGGCGTTCCGGTGGACGAATCCCTGGCGGTCTACTGGTGGGGCAAGGCCGCCGAACAGGGGGATGCCAAGGCCCAGTACAACCTTGGGGTGATGTGCGCCAATGGTCAGGGGGGATTGGCCAGGGATGACGTTCAGGCGGTTTTCTGGTGGAGTCGGGCCGCGGAACAGGGGGATCTGACCGCCTGGTTCAATCTGGGGGTCATGCACGAACAGGGCAGGGGCGGACTGGCCCAGGATCCCAGGGAAGCGGAGATCTGGTATCGCCATCCGGCGGAGCAGGGTCACATGGGAGCCCAGTTCAATCTGGGTTTGTTGTTCGCCCATGGTCGCGGGGTTTCCCGGGATCATGCCCAGGCGTATGCTTGGTTTCTGCGCGCCGCCGAACAGGGGGATATCCGCGCCCAGTACAATCTGGGAGTGCTCGCCGAGCAGGGACGGGGCAGCGCCCGGGATGATGTCCAGGCGGTCTACTGGTGGGGCAAGGCCGCCGAAGCGGGCCATCCCATGGCCCAGTTCAATCTTGGACTGATGTTTGAAAATGGTCGGGGCGGCCTGCCCCAGGATGAGCGTCAGGCCATCTACTGGTGGATCCGGGCCGCGCAACGGGGGCATGCCAAATCCCAGTTCAATCTCGGGTTGATGTTCGAAAATGGTCGGGGCGTGCCCAGGGATTATGTCCAGGCGCTGTTTTGGTATCGTCAGGCCGCGGATCAGGGCAACTCCCGGGCCCAGTTGAATCTGGGGTTCATGTATGCCGCGGCCCGGGGGATTCCCAAGGATGACCGGGAGGCGGTCAACTGGTTCTTTCTGGCCGCCCAGCAGGGGGATCCCATTGCCCAGTTCAATCTGGGCATTGCCTATGATGTCTGTCCCGAGTTGGCCTCCGATCCCAAAAAAGCCGCCTTCTGGTATCAAAACGCCGCCCGTCAGGGACATGCGGGGGCGCAGTTCAATCTGGCCATCAAGTATGCCAACGGGGAGGGGGTGCCCAAGGATCTGATCCAGTCGGTCTACTGGTATCACCGTGCCGCGGAACAGGGGCATGCGGGCGCGCAATTCAATCTGGGGGTCATGTACGCGGTGGGGCGCGGGGTTCCTCATGACAACGAAGATGCGGTAGGCTGGTATCGCAAGGCGGCCAACCAGGGGGATCCCAATGCCCAATCCAATCTGGGCTTCATGTATGCCCATGGCTACGGGGTGGCCAAGGACGACAGAGAAGCGGTGGCCTGGTATCGCCGCTCCGCCGAACAGGGCCATGCCGGGGCGCAGATGAATCTGGGGATGATGTACGTCAACGGCTTCGGCGTGCCCCAGGACTATTTCCAGGCCTATGCCTGGCTGCATCTGGCCGCGGAAGAGGGGATCCCCGACGCCGTTTCCAGTCGGAACTCCATTTCACGGCATCTCAATCCCGCCCGGATCGCGGAGGCGACGCATCTGGCCCGTGCCTGGGCGGAAAAGATCAATGCCGGGGAAGCGATTACGGATTGATCTTTTCCTGGGATCAGCTCTGGTCAGGGTTTGTGGACCGCGAAGGTCTTCTCAAGGGTGTTGCGGCATCCGGAGGTGATTTTTAGTGTCCAGGGTCCGGGAACCACTTCCCAATCCTGGTCAAAGCCGAAACCGCTCTGGAACTTGACCCCCGGGGTGATCTCCTTTTCCCAGGTTTCGCTGGAGGAGGTCTGTTTGGTTTTCGGATCCGTGACCGGCGGATGGGTAAGCTCCAGGGTCAGCTTGATCTTCTGATTGGAATCCGTGGAAAAGGCGACATATTCGATGCCGAATTCCACCCCTTTGCTGGCGGGAATCCCCTCGGTACGACGCAGCAGATGCCGTTGGGAGAGCTCTTTCAGATCGTTTCCGGTGGCATCCTTGCCGGCATTCTGCACCACATTGCCGGCATAAAGCCCGAAGTCCACCAGGTGCAGGTCGCATGGCTCCGTTGCCCAGACCGGCGTGACCGCCAGGAAAGCCGCCATGCCCGCCAACAGACGCATTTTCATGTATGCCTCCATAACAGAAAGAGAAATATGAATCAGAACAAAAGGATGGTCGCTTGGCAACCTTGACGGTCGCCGGTCTCTTTGTAAATGAAGCACCCCCTCGCGGAATGGGCGCGGCTCAATCCTTTTTCATCCCTTCCAGGGATTCATGCCATTCGATCACCTGGTTGCGGCCCTGATGCTTGGCCGCGTACAGGGCGATATCCGCCCGTTTGACCAATTCGTCCGGCCAGCGGATGGTGCGATCACAAATCACCAGTCCGAT
>JADGAB010000398.1 GCA_015232245.1 Magnetococcales bacterium
TGCCCATGCCATCGGGGTAGCCCCGGGTCACATTGGTCTGATTGACCGCAGCGTTGGCCCGATTGATGGCGGATTGCACCACGCTCAAGACCGGGTTGGGGGCGCCATCCACGGTGGGTTCGTCCTGGAATCCTCCCCCCCGCAAGGCAGGAGAACCCTCCGGCAGGCTTGCCGGGCCCGACGTGGCAATTGGACAGTTGGGGCCGGGTTCGGAGCGGGGAAAGGCCCGCAGGGTGCCGCGAATCGAGTCCACCACCAGATGGCTGGCGACCTCACCGGCATCATGTCCGCCCATGCCATCGGCCACCATGAGCAGGCCTATCTGGTCATCGACCAGATAGGCATCCTCGTTGAGGTTCCGGACGCGCCCCACATCGCTTGCCGCAGCGACCAGCAACCGGTTTCCGATTCGTTGTAGCATGATTGTTGTCCATGTCGCGCAGGGAGCCGCTCTCAAAGGGGTGATGCGGTTTTCTGCTTTGGAAGTTGCCGGCATGATCCTTGAGACGCCTTGCGGGCAAACGGGGAATCGTCTCATAATCACCGGGTTTCGAGTCCATTTTCCCCCACCGTTGGAGTACATCCCCAACCATGTCAAATTCAGCTTTCACGCATCGTCCCCGACGTCTGCGGCGCACACCCGCCATCCGCCGCATGGTCCGGGAGACCCGTCTGACACCGGAGGATCTGGTACTGCCCCTGTTCATCGTAGCGGGTGAGGGAGTGGTCAAGCCGGTCCCCTCGATGCCGGGGGTGGCGCAACTCTCCATCGATGCTGCCCTGCCTGTGGCCCGGCAGGCATTTGAGATGGGTCTGGGTGGAATTATCCTGTTTGGCATCCCAAAAATCAAGGATTCCATCGGTTCGGACGCGGTGGACCCGGAAGGAATCGTGCAGAGGGCCATTCGGGCGATCAAACGGGAGGTGCCGGAACTTTGGGTGATCGCCGACACCTGTCTGTGCGAATATACCGATCACGCCCATTGCGGGGTGCTGAAGGGTCACGAGGTGGACAACGACGCCACATTGGAGATTCTGGGCCGTGCGGCGGTCTCCTATGCCGAGGCGGGTGTGGACATGGTGGCCCCCTCGGGAATGATGGACCACATGGTATCTGCCATCCGCGCAGCTCTGGACCGGGCCGGACACAGCCGGATTCCCATTCTCTCCTATGCGGTCAAGTACGCCTCGGCCTATTACGGACCGTTCCGCGACGCCGCCGAGAACACACCGAGCTTCGGGGATCGCCGTGCCTATCAGATGGATCCGGCCAACCGGCGGGAGGCCCTTCGGGAAGCGGCCCTGGATGTGGAACAGGGGGCGGACTGGCTGATGGTCAAGCCGGGGCTGGCCTATATGGATATTCTCCGGGAGTTGCGGGACCATTTCGAACTTCCTTTGGCGGTCTACAATGTCAGCGGCGAGTACGCCATGATCAAGGCCGCCGCCGCCAACGGCTGGATCGACGAACCCCGGGTGGTGCTGGAGACCCTGACCGGTTTCAAGCGGGCGGGAGCGGACATGATCCTCACCTATCACGCCCTGGACGCCGCGCGCTGGTTGCTTGAGTCATGAACATGCCAATGATCGAAGAGACGACCCGCCCCAATCCGGTGCGGGCGCTGGGTCTGTTGTCCGGGGGGCTGGACAGCACCCTGGCGGCGCGTCTGCTGATGGATCAGGGGATCGAGGTGGAGTGCGTCAATTTCCACACCGGCTTTTGCATCCAGTCCCACACCGGCGCGATGCGCAATCCCAAACCCGGCGCTCCGCCCCCGCGCCACGACGCCCTGCACGCCGCGGACAAGCTGGGCATCCGACTGCATCTGGTGGACATCGCCGAGGATTACGTGCGCATCGTCACGGATCCGAAGCACGGTTACGGGAAGAATCTCAATCCCTGTCTGGACTGCAAGGTGTTCATGGTGCAGAAAGCCTTCGGGATGATGCGCTCCATGGGCTTTCATTTTCTGTTCACCGGGGAGGTGCTGGGGCAGCGTCCCATGAGTCAGCGCCGGGACACCTTTCCGGTAATCGACCGGGAATCCGGCGCCGCCGGGTGGCTGGTGCGCCCCCTCACCGCGTTGCGCATGCCTCTGACCGAACCGGAAAAGCTCGGCTGGGTGGACCGTTCCCGGCTGAAAGATTTTTCCGGTCGCAACCGCAAACCCCAGATGGCCCTGGCCGCCGCTCTGGGCATTCGGGACTACCCCTCTCCGGCGGGGGGGTGCTGTTTTCTGACCGACGAGAACTACGCGCGGAAATTGCAGGATTTGTGGGCCTTCCGGGGCACCCGGGCCTATGCCATGGAGGATATCCTGCTGCTCAAGGCCGGGCGTCATCTGCGGCCCGCGCCCCATTTCAAGCTGGTGATTGGCCGGGACGAATCCGAAAACCATTTTCTCTCCGGATTCACCGATGGTCGCATTCTGATCCGCGCCCGAGACATTCCGGGTCCGGTCACTCTGGTGGAAGGCAACCCCACCCCGGAGGATCTGATTCTGGCCTGTCGTCTGGCGGCCCGTTTCGGCAAGGGTCGGGAGTCCGCCGAGGTGGTCATGGAGATCACCACCGGGCAGGAGAAGCAGACCCATCGGGTGGTCCCTCTGGCCTCCCATGAGGTTCTGGA
>JADGAB010000399.1 GCA_015232245.1 Magnetococcales bacterium
CTTCAGTAAAGTCAACAGGTCCCCGTCGCCGCAACCAAGGTCGAGCACCTTGGCGCCGGGAGTCATAATATCCGCGATAACTTCATAATCAAGCCGTATCATGCCGCCCGCTCTCTGTATACTTTTGCCAGATAGTTTGAAACAGCCCTGGACTGCTCGTCCATTTCAACCAGGAACGCATCGTGCCCGTAATCAGAACCCAGTTCGACATAAGAGACATCCACATCGTTGGCCTTAAGCGCGCGCACCATCGCCTGGGACTGATACGAAGGATATAACCAGTCGGAAGTAAAACTGATGACCAGAACGTCGGATGTGACGCCTTTGAACACCTCGCTCAGCTTCTTTCCGCCCTCGGTAAGGTCAAAATAATCCATCGCCTTGGTGAGATATAAATAGCTGTTCGCGTCAAACCGCTCCACGAAACTCTGGCCGCGGTATTCCAGATACCCCTCAACCTCGAATTCCTTGGAAAAGTTATAGCCCAGCACATCTTTCTTGACCAGCTTGCGCCCGAATTTCTGCTCCATGGACGATTCGCTCATGTAGGTAATATGCCCCACCATGCGCGCCACAGCCAGCCCGCGCTTCGGAGTGGACTTGCCGTAATAATCCCCACCCTGCCAATCGGGGTCGGCCATCACCGCCTGGCGCCCGACCTCATGAAAAGCGATCTGCTGAGCCGTATGCCGGTGACAGGCGGCAATAATAATGGACGAATTGATCATCTGCGGATACATCACCGCCCAGGCCACCGCCTGCATGCCGCCCATCGACCCAGCCATATGCGGTTGGCCGATCAACTGCTCTTCTTCGATCAGGGTTATCTGAAAATCGCCGGCCCCCCGGATGAAGTGCTGGCCAAAATTCCGCAAAATCTGATATGAAGATAAAAGAAAACCGCGCCATGTCCGACACCGACACCGACACCACCACCACGAAAACCATCCAACTGGGCAACCGTCAGCAACGTTTTCTCGCCCAGTCCATGATCCTGGAAGAGGGGGGGCTGCCGCTGCTGATCCGCGCCACGGGTCTGGCGGTCTCTCTGGCGGTGCTGACCTTTCTGGTGTGGGCCTCGTTTTCGGTTCTCGATGAGGTGGCTCCGGCGACAGGGGAGGTGGTCACCCAGCATCCGGTGCAGAACGTCCAGCATCTGGAAGGGGGGATCATTCAACAGATTCTGGTCAAGGAGGGGGAGATCGTCTCCCAGGGGGATCCTCTGGTGCGGCTCGATCCCGCGCCGATTGTGCCGGAGTTGAAACAGTATCAGGCGCGTCGTCAGGCTTTGGCGTTGCAGATCGAGCGTCAGCGGGCCTTTCTGGAGGATCGCGCCCCGGGATTTGCTGCGGCGGCTCCGGAATACGCCCGGCTGGCTGCGGATCAAAGTCTGCTTCTGGAGGTGCAACGCTCCCACATGCTGAGCAGCGCGGAGGTGATCCGGCGGCAGATCTCCCAAAAAGAGGTCCAGATCAAGGAGTTGACCAGTCAGTTGGAACCCCTCTCCCGGCGACGTGATCTGTTGGACGAGGAGCAGAGCATTCAGGAAAAAGGGTTGGCCAGGGGGCTGGTCTCCCAGTTGTCGGTATTGGCGATCAAACGGGAGAAGATCCGCGCCACGGAAGAGATGACCCGGATCCGGGGAGCCATCGCCCAGGCACGCAGTGAACTGGAGGAGTCGAAAAGCCGCCTGCTCGACGGCGATGAGCAGCGTCGTCACGACGCCCAGAAGGAGTTGAGCGCCAACCTGGCGGAACAGGCGCAGGTGGACGAACAGATCGCCCGATTGGAAAACCGGGTATCCCGCCTGCTGATCATCGCGCCGGTGCGGGGGATCATTCAGGAGATGGGGGCCAATACCCTCAAGGGGGTGATTCCGCCTGGAGGACTGGTGGCCAAGATCGTTCCTCTGGGGGAGACCCTGCATGCCGAGATCCGGGTCACCACCCGGGATATCGGTCATGTGCGGGTGGGGCAGCCGGTGACCATCAAGGTGTTGACCTATGATTACGCCCGCTACGGCACCATTGCCGGGGAGTTGCAGTCCATCTCTCCGGACGCCTTCATGGATGACAAGCACCAGCCCTATTTCAAGGGATTGGTGCGTCTTTCCGTCAGTCATCTCGGCGCGCGCGCCGGAGTCAACGAGGTTCTTCCAGGCATGACCGTACAGGCCGATATCCATACCGGCAGCAAGACCCTGATGGCCTATCTGTTGAAACCCATTTACGCCTCCATCAACGAGGCGTTCCGGGAGCGTTGAGAGGGGTGGCGCATCAGGGAGAGGCGCGGAACAGTTCCTGGGTGGCGGAGGAACTCTCTTGCCAGAGCAGTTCCGTGGCCTCATCCAGGGTTTCCACGGACATGGAGTTCTCCTGGGGCTCGGTAGCCGGCTTCACTAGATCCTGGGACGGGGCGGGCAGGGGCTTGACTCCATCATTCACGTCGGCGGGCAGCGACTGGCGCAGCGTTCCCATGGCGGCCAGCAGTCGATAACCGGCGGCGAGATGTTCGTACTGTTCGTTGATGCGGCTGCTGCGGGCGATTCTGGAGCGGACGCTGGCCGGGTCGAAGCGGGCGATCTCCCGACCATCCAGCAGCACCGCGCCCGAAGAGG
>JADGAB010000039.1 GCA_015232245.1 Magnetococcales bacterium
CCCGCTCACGCCCAAGGCGGCGCGCAAAATTTTTTCACGCAATGCGTGAAAAAATTTCTTTGTAAAGCGCGCCAGAAGCAAAAGCAAAGTCAAAACCCTGGGGGAAGAATCCCCCAGACCCCCGCTTTTTTTCATAAATTGACATCCCGACGTGGGTGGGTGGATTGCCTGCCTCACGCCTCGGTCCGGAATCCGCCGCCCATGCCCAGAAACTGCGCCCGTTCCGCCTTCATGCCCCCCTGGCCAAGCATGTTCAAATCCAGCACCCGCAGCGGCAGGCCGGCGGCCAACAGGTTTTCCCGCAACTGACCCACGCTCTCCCGCAAAGCGGAGAGGGATGCCTCCTCACCGGCGGAGATTCCCACCTGGAGCATCCCCTCCCCCAGCACCAGCCTGGCCTGCACCATGCCCAGCCGGGTCATGTTCAGGGAGATGAGCACCGACAGCACCGACTCCCCGCCGGGCCGACCCCCCTTGCGGTTTTTCTTCCGTTCCTCCCGCCAGACCACCTCCCCCAGCCCCCCTTCGTTGAGCCAGAACAGACGATAGCCAAGCAGGGCCACCCCCTCTTCCGGGGAGGGAGCGACCTGGGGCAGAATCTGCTGCATGGCCAGAAGATCCCCAAGACGTTGCAGGGCATGGCGTCCGCCGGTCACAGCGGCGCTCTCCTCGCCGGCGGCGGTCGCCACCTGCCCCGCGACGCTGCCGGTCTCCTGACGCAAGGTATCGGCGGCCTGACGCACCAGTCGCACCGCTTCGGCCACATCCTGACGACTTCCCCCTTCCAGCAGGCGGGTCAAGCCGGTAAGATCCCCATGGAAAAGTTCTTCGGAAGAGAGATTGGGCAGAACCTTTTGCAAAGTGGCCGCCAGGGTCTCCCGACCCGCCAGCAGCACCGGCGTGCGGGAGGCTCCCAAGGGGTTGGACTCCCCCGCCCCCCGGGACAGGCCGGAGAGGGCCATCAGACGATTGAAAAGATCCGGGGCCCGCACCAGACTCTGTTCGGCGTTCTGGGCCAGCAGGGCTGCGCCGCCGGACTCGCTGGCCACCAGCCGCACGCCGATCTCCGGCGCCAGACGGGTCACCTCCAGAGTGACCTGTTCGCCCACCTGGAGGGAAGCCCCTCCGGAAAAGTTGAAACCACTGCCATTGGGAAAACGGATCACCCCGTGTCCGTCGGGGGCGAGCTGACTGATCCGACCGGTCAGCAGCACCCCTTCGAGCAGATCGGGGGGAGCGGGAAAGCCGGAAATGGAGGAGGTGGCAAAGAGCCCTTCCCCGGGTTGGGCCGGAACGCCGGAGAGAATCATGTCGGCCCGACCTGGAACATCAACCGTCCCGGTCCTCCTGCTGGTTGCGATGCAGGCGTTTCAACAGGCTGACCTCCTCCACCGCCAGACCGGTTTCGTTGACCACCCGTTCCTCGTCCACGCCATTGGAGAGCAGCAGACGGGCCTCCCGATAGGCGTCGGACATGCTGGAGGGCACACCGGTGTCGGTCATCTTGGAGGCGTGATGTCCCATGCTCATCCCGTTGCCCATGCTTCCGGGCCCGGGACGGGTCATGTAGCGCAGATCCGCGTGAATCCCCTGCAGATCCTTCTGCAACTGTTCCGGAATGGCGCGGATGGCGGTGTCGAGACGCTCCTCCAGGGAGGCGATCTCCCGACGCACCAGAGTCGCGAGTTCCGCGGGGTCGAACGGCTCCATGTCCGGTTCGGCGGGACGCTGGTTGTTGTTCTTGACCTCATCCCGAAGTTTCTGCACCTGCAGAAACACCAGTGAAACGGCCAGATAAAGGGCTATGAAACATAGCACGACGAGAAGATTCCAGATATTCACGAGATTCGCCCCAATACCCGTCGCATCCGCGCGCGCATGCGCATGGCGGCCTTGCTGTGCAACTGGGAGATGCGGGATTCGGTCAGACCGAGCACCTCCCCGATTTCGCTCATGGTCAACTCCTCGAAATAATAGAGGGTGACCACCAACCGTTCCTTTTCCGGCAAAGAGGTGATCGCCTCGGAAAGGGAGTGACGCAATTCATTGAGTCCGATGCTGTCCACCGGATCGACGGCATCCGGATCGGCGAGCATTTCCAGCACATCCCACTCATCCTCGTCCAGGGAGGGACGCAGATCGTCGAAGGAGAGAATGGCAATGCCCCGTACCGCGTCCAGATTGCGATAGAACTCATCCAGGGAGATCCCCAGATGGGCGGCCACCTCCTGATCCTCCACCGCCTTGCCCTGCTGGCCTTCCAGCATCAGGTAGGTATCCTGGATCTGGGCCGCGGTCTGGCGTACCGCCCGGGGCACCCAATCCGTGGAACGCAGTTCATCCAGGATCGCCCCACGCACGCGGAACTCCGCATAGGTCTGAAACTTGATGCCCCGATAGGGATCGAACTTGGCAACCGCGTCGATCAATCCCATGATCCCCACCTGGACCAGATCGTCGATATCCACCGACTGGGGCAGTTTCATGGAGATCCGGCTGGCCACATACTTGACGATGGGGGCATACTTGAGGATCACCTCATCCCGGGTGAGACCTTCCCAGGTTGTGCCCTGATCGTTGTCCTCCGGATCCCGGACACTCTCGGCCTTTTTGGACATGACCCCCCCTTGATCAGGAACCGGATTGCCCGAGAGCATCCTGCAACAGCCGACGCCAGAAAAAGATCATCCGGCCCTCTTCGTGACGTTTCTCCCGCCACAGACGCATCAGGCTGACGGAGAGCTTCTGGAACGATTTGGAAACCGCCGCGTCCGGATGGCTGATGGAAACCGGTTTCTGCGACCGGACCGACTGGGCCAGCAGGGCGTCCTCCGGGATGGACCCGACAAAGTTCAACACGATGTTCAAGAACTTGTCCGCCACCTGGGAGAGGGTGCGGAAGACATCCTTGGCCTCCGCCTCGTCCCGAACCTGGTTGACCACCAGATCGAAATGGGAGGCGCGATGGTTCAAGAACAGCACCTTCATCAAGGCATAGGCATCGGTGACGCTGGTGGGATCCGGGGTGGCGATCACCATGATCCGTTCCACCGCAAGCACGAAGAAGCGCACGTTCTCGGAGATCCCGGCCCCGGTATCCACCAGCACCACGTCGAAATCGGCGTTCCAGTGGTCGATGTGATCCATCAGGGCGAGTTTCTGCTCCTCGGTCAGGGAGGAGAGACCCGCCACCCCGGAGGCGGCGGGCAGAATGGTGATCCCTTCCGGACCGGGCACCGCCACCTGATCCAGGGTCAGATGGCCTTCCAGCACATCCTGCAAGGTGAACTCAGGGCTGGGAATGCCCAGAACCACATCGATATTGGCCAGTCCCAGGTCCGCGTCGATCAGCAGCACCTTGAGTCCCTGGCGGGCATACTGGATGGCGAGGTTGACCGTCACCAGGGTTTTTCCGACCCCACCCTTGCCACTGGTGATGGCCATGGTGTGTGGCACCTTGCGCTGGGAGAGCTCCTCGTTGACCGGCGGCGCGGTCAAGGGTCCACGCACAAGGGCCCCCGCCTTGCGGCGTTCGGCCAACTCCTTGAGTGTCGCAACTTGATTGTCCAGATCCTTAATCATGACTCCCCCGCCACTCCGCCACCCCGAAACCGGGTTTCTGCCGGATCAGCACGGATAGAAAATGTTGGTATCGCGCGCATCCAGTACCACAGTCTAGCAATTCACGTTCCAAGGTGGCGCGCCGCCTCACTGATCCAGATCCCGCTCTTCCAGAAACCAGCGCGCCATGGTTTTCGGCGACATCCAGCCAAGGTTTTCCGGCACTCTCTGGCCATCGGTATACATGGTCAGGGGCAGTCCGGCCCGCACCGCCACATTCAGGATGCCCCCGTAGGTAACGGTCTCATCGAGCTTGGTGAAGATCAATCCAGTGGGTTTCAACACCGAAAAGCGCCGGAAAATGGCCTGTTGCTCGGTTTCCCGCACGTTGGCGGCCATGGTGAGGATCACCTCCCGGTCATCCCCCATGATGGGGAGCAGTCCGGCGGTGGAGTTGACCTGTCGCCGGTTGTAGGGGCTGGAGCCCACCGTATCCACCAGCACGAAATCGCAACGGTTCAAAGAGTGCAACCCGGCCTTGACCTCCGAGAGGGTGCGGGCCACCACCAGACGCACCTGCAACAGCTTGGCATAGGTTTCCAATTGGGCCACAGCGCCAACGCGGAAGGTATCCAGGGTGATCATGCCCACGGAACGTTGACGATTCAGGATCAGATCCGCCGCCAGTTTGGCCAGGGTGGTGGTCTTGCCGACACCCGTCGGCCCCACCAGCACGATGACCCGGGATTTTCCATCCAGGGGATCCCGGAACTTCAGGGTGCGGGAGAAGGCCACATCCAGTCCCCGCTCCTTGCCGGATTGATCCATCATGGCGATCTTGCGGGCGATGGGCTCCTCGACCCCGTGCATCAGCATGGTGCCATAGTTGCGCTTGCCCATGACATCCAGACCCGAGGCATCCCCTGTCAAGGGAAATTCCGGCGGCAGGTCCCCCAGGCTCTGCACGATGGGCGAGGGCATGGGAGGTTCCACCTCACGGGCCGCCGGCGCGCTCCGGGAGGATGTCTGGGAAGCGGAGCGCTCCGTTCTGGCCCGGGGTTCGGGGGCGCGGGCCGGGGATTCGGCTCCGGGACGCTCGATGTGATCATCCACCACCGCCGAGAACCGTCCCGGCTGGGCGGCTCCGGTGGAGGCCTGGGCCGCCGGACTGGGACAGGCGGTCACCTCGATCATGGTCTTGCCCAGGGCCAGCCCGCCGGGTCCCTTCTCCCGGATGCTCCGGGTGGAGAGAATCACCGCATCGGCCCCCAACTGCTCCTTGACGATCTGGAGCGCCTCGCGCATGTCCCGCGCCTGGAATTTCGATATATTCATGATACGGTCGAATCCTTGACTGTTCTTTTGTCACGCACTTGCTTTAAGAGAGCGTCACCGTCCCAAGAGAGTGTACCGGTATGTTCGTGGGGATCTCGTTTTGCGACAACACCGCCAGATGCGGCATCGCCGCCTCCGCCGCCTGCTTGAAGAATGGCCGGGCCCGGGCCCCGGTGATGATCACCGGCTGCTGCACCTGGGAGGCGATGCGATCCACCGACTCACGAATGCGCACCATCAAAAGCCCTGCCGCCCGGGGCGCCAGCGACAGATAGGATCCGTACTCCCCATCCACGATGGCCTCGTTGACCAGGTTTTCCGCATCCGCTCCCAGGATCAACGCAGAGAGTCGTCCATCCTCGTCCAGATAGCGGGTCACCAGGGAACGGGCCAGGGATTGCCGGGTCAATTCCACCAGTTGGGCGGGCTGTTTGACCACCCGGGCATAATCGGAGATGGTCTCCAGAATGGTGCTCATGTCCCGCACCGAAACCCGTTCCCGCAACAGCCCCTGCAACACCTTCTGCAAAGTACCCAGAGTGATGATGTGAGGAATCAGTTCCTCCACCAGCTTCGGCTGGCTCTTGGCGGTGAGATCGAGCAGATTCTGCACCTCCTGGCGATTGAGCATCTCGTGGGCATGGGTATGGACCAGTTCGGTGATGTGGGTGGCCAGCACCGTGGCCGGATCCACCACCGTATAGCCCATCATTTCCGCCCGTTCCCGGTCATTGCCGGAGATCCACAGGGCGGGCAACCCGAAGGCCGGTTCGATGGTGGGCGCGCCGTCGATCCGTCCGGAGACCGCGCCTCCTTCCATGGCCAGGTACTGGGAGGGTTTGAGTTCGCCGCGCCCCACCTCCACCCCCCGGATCATGAAGGCGTACTCTCCGGGACGGAACTGCAGATTGTCCTTGATGTGGATCGGCGGCACCACGAAACCCATGTCCGAGGCGAACTGCTTGCGGATGGAGCGGATCTTCTCCAGCAGGGTGCCCTGCTGGCTCTCATCCACCAGCGAGATCAGGCCATACCCCACATCCAGACGCAGCAGGTCGAGAGCGAGGAAGTTCTCGATGGGTTCCTCCACCAAGGCTTCGGTCTGGGCGCGCATGGTCTCGGTGCGGGCGGTGACCAGTTCGGCCTTTTCCAGACGCTTGAAGAGAAAATAGGACCAGACCCCCATCAGGATGGCCAACAGGGAGAACGGCACCGTGGGCATGCCCGGCATCAGGGCGAACAGCCCCAGCACCACGGCGCTCAGCAGGATCACCCGGGGCTGGGCCGTGATCTGCCCGCCAACCTGGTCGCCCAGATTCTCGTCGGAGGAGGCGCGGGTCACCAGGAAACCGGCGGCGGTGGAGATCACCAGGGCCGGAATCTGGGCCACCAGACCGTCACCCACGGTGAGGATGGTGTAGATGTTGGCCGAATCCGCGGCGGAGAGGCCATGCTGACCCACACCGATGATGAAACCGCCGATGATGTTGATGAAGGTGATGATGATGCCCGCCACCGCGTCCCCGCGGACGAATTTCGAGGCACCGTCCATGGCTCCGAAGAATTCCGACTCCTGTTCGATCTCCCGGCGGCGGGTTTTGGCCTCCCCTTCGGAGATCAGACCGGAGTTCAGATCCGCGTCGATGGCCATCTGCTTGCCGGGCATCTTGTCCAGGGTGAAGCGGGCCGCCACTTCGGCGATGCGCCCGGCGCCCTTGGTGATGACCACGAAGTTGATGATCACCAGAATACCGAAGATGATCATACCCACAACCGGATTGCCCCCGACCACGAACTGGCCAAACGAGCGGATCACCTCGCCTGCGGCCCCCTCCCCTTCGGCGCCGTGGAGCAGGATCAGACGGGTGGTGGCGATGTTCAGCGCCAGCCGGAACATGGTGGTGATGAGCAGAACACTGGGAAAGGATGAAAAATCAAGGGGCCGATGCACGTAGACCGTTGTCAGAAGAATGACGATGGCCAACGAGATGTTGACGGACAGAAAGACGTCCAACAGCCACGACGGCACGGGAATGATCATGATGGCCAGCACCATCATGATGGCGCCCGCCATGAACATATCGTTCAGCCCTTTGAATCTTCTCAAAAATTGTCCCATTCCCAACGCTCCAAAGCGTGATTTTGGACCCCACAGGTCCTTTTCCGAAAGATTCCTTGGCAACCATGAAGCAATTATCATGCCTGCCAATACGCTTTGATCCGACTAAAAAAACCCACCCCTCGCCCCTTCCCTTCCCACCCGGGAAGCCCGTACAATAGAGACTTGCAAGAACAGCAACCGGTTTCCAACCATCGCGCAAGAAAGAAACCCCAACCCCCATTCCCTCGCCATGGACACGATGAACACCTCCGAGCCAGTGCCGCCACGCTCCGTCGGGATCGTCCAGACCCGTTACGCGGAACTCTACACCGATGGCAACAGCGCCCTGCAACTCGATTGCGGCGCATCCCTGGCCCCGGTGCGGGTCGCCTACGAAACCTACGGACAGTTGAACGCCGAAAAAACCAACGCGGTGTTGATCTGTCACGCCCTCTCCGGCAACGCCCACGCCGCCGGTCGCCACAACGACGAGGAGCGCAAGGCCGGCTGGTGGGACAACTACATAGGACCGGGCAAACCCTTCGACACCGACCGTTTTTTTGTCATCTGCTCCAACAATCTGGGGGGATGCGACGGCACCACCGGTCCATCGAGTCTCGATCCGGCCACCGGGCAACCCTTTGGTCTGCGTTTTCCCATGATCACAATCGGGGACATGGCCCGATTGCAAAAAGCCCTCATCGATCATCTGGAAATCCCCCAACTGCTGGCCGTGGCGGGCGGCTCCATGGGGGGCATGATCGCCCTGCAATGGGCCCTGGATTTTCCCGACGCCATGCGGGCCGCCATCGTCATCGCCTCCACCCCGCGCCTCTCCGCCCAGAACATCGCCTTCAACGCCGTGGCCCGCCAGGCCATCATGGTGGATCCCAACTTCAACGGCGGCGACTACTACGGCGAGGAGACCCCCAGACCGGTCAACGGTCTGGCCCTGGCCCGCATGGTGGCCCACATCACCTATCTGTCGGAAAAGGGGCTCCACGAGAAATTCGGTCGGCAACTCCAGGACCGGAGAGAGCTCTCCTTCGGCTTCGAACGGGACTTCGCCGTGGAGAGCTATCTGCACTATCAGGGCTCCTCCTTCGTCAAGAAGTTCGACGCCAACACCTATCTCTACATCACCAAGGCCATGGACTATTTCGATCCCTTTCCGGATCCGGAAACCACGGCCAAACGACTGCACCAGGTCTCGGCCCGGCTGCTGGTGATCAGTTTCGACACCGACTGGCGCTTCGACACCTCCCGTTCCAAGGAGCTGGTCAAGCTGCTCAACTGGCACCAGAAGAACGTCACCTTCGAGCAGTTCCGCTCCATTCACGGCCACGACGCCTTTCTGATCGATGATCCGCTCTACATGGAGTCCTTGAGTTCCTTTCTCAAACGGCTGCACATGGAGTCCCGGCATCCGGCCAGGACTGCCATGTTTTAATTTCCCTCCAAGAGTCCATTGCCATGGGACGCACCAGCGACGCCAGGGAACGACTCATTCAAAGCGGCATGGAGCTGCTCCATTCCGGGGGGTACGCCCGGGCTGGCGTGCGGGAGATCTGCGCCCGCGCCGGGGTACAGAAGGGAAGTTTCTATCACTTCTTCGCCACGAAAGGGGATCTGGGGCTGGCGGTGCTGGAACGCTACCACTCCCATGCCCATGCGGTTCTGGATCAGGCCCTGACTCCGGAGCTCTCTCCGGCAGCCCGCATCGAACGGCTTTTTCAGCTTTCCAGTGAGATCCAGCAACAGTTCCGTCAGGAGGTCGGAGTCATGCCCGGCTGTCCGTTCGGCAATCTGGTTCTGGAGATGAGCACCTGTGACGAGGGGTTCCGTCTGTTTCTGGCCCGGGTGCTGCGGGAGATCATGGAGCGGCTGGAGGGGGCCATCCGCACCGCAGAGCCGGAGTCCGACGGACAGCAGACAAAACATCGGGCGGAAGCGATTTTCGCCTTGCTGGAGGGGGCGATCCTGATCGCCAAGGCGGAAAACGATCCATCGATCATTCAACGGATGGGCATCATGGCCAAACGACTGGTCTCCACCCGGGATGCCTGAACCGCAGCCATGCCGGGATGGCAACTTCTGAAAAATGGAGTGCGACGTCACCAGGGGTCAAAAGGGCGATCAGGCTACAAACGTCACGGCTCTGCAGGTTAAATGCGATGCGTGGTCTTCATGAGGAAGCAATTGCAGATTGGTCTCCGCTTAACGCCGCAAGGGAACCTCATTCTTGAGGAAACCGAGAATTCTCCTGCCATAGACAATCCCATTGCCACGCGATTGGTTCGGGCCTTTGCCCAGGGATCCGGCCATAGTCTGCTGCGATTGGGAGCGGGCGAGGTGAGACGGACGTTGCCACCGGTTTTCGGTTGGTGGCGCGACTTCGCGGCCCGCCATGTGGGGGGACTCTGCCTGCGTGCTTCAAATGGATTTGTCGATGTGCCCCCACCGACTGACGGTGACCGAATCCAAAAAGGCACTTACCGAGGAACTGTTGGCCGGTTCGGATGAAATCAAGGTGACCGAAATGCCGAATAACGAACTGCTGCGATTGCTCGCATTTGATCTGCAGGCGATGATGGAGGACTGAAACGAACGATGTCACGCTATCAATGGGCGCCTTATGTCCCTGTCGCCGAGCGCCGCAGGCAGGCGATGCGCGAAATGGAGAAGTTGCGCAAAAAGGGCCAGTCCGTCACACCGCTTGTCATCAGTAGCCGGGCAATCGCCACCACCTTCTGGGGAAAGGCGTGGTGCGCAAACCAGGAAATGTTGGCCCATCTCGACACTGCCGTGCCTCTGGCCAAAAAAGGGCCAAGAGCAGAAAAGTTGCTTGAACGTGATGATATTTATGATCTTTTTGGTATCGAGATGGCGGCAGGGACAGTTGGGAGTAGAGAGCCGGCAACTCCACGGTCAACGGCCAAAGTTGCGGGCAAGCCTATGCCGACCAAGACGCAAATGCCACTGAGACAGAACAAAGAAAACAATTGCTGGCAGGAAGTCGAGGAACGGATTGCCATTCGCAACGTCTCTGGATATGTCAAGGCGATGGCCAAGCTGATTGATTTGCGTGACCGTACCCGGGAAAGCCAAAAGATGACGGAGTTCTCCAAACGCCTTGCCACCCTTCGTGTCCGTCACAAGAACAAAAGCCGGTTGATCATGACGCTGAATGCTGCGGGTCTCAGCTGACAGGATGCAACACAGCGTCAAATCATACCTGATATAATATTATGCATTTTCAGGTAGGCTCAATTTGGATTCCGGGGGCTTGAGCACACTGCTTGAATTGCGATAATTTTTATACTGATTTTCACTCCAGCAGGAGATCAGAAATGATGCTGAACCCCATGATCAACATTCAGCAATACCTGTCAGAAACTCCAGGTCACGATGAACCAACACAATGCACACTACCGCGCCTTGGTGGCCGTTTCAATCACTTTTCTGATCGTTCCTCGATAAATGTAAGAGACACTCAATCGCATCACCGTCACCATATAAACCATCAGGGTTACCTTGTAGCGATGCCTGGACAGTACTCTTAGAACATTCCAATACCGTCTCAACAATTTTTTGGAAGTGATATTTCCAGACCGGTCAACATATTCTCCAAGAATATCCTTGACAAACAATACCCGAATGCCAGGTGACATCCGTAGCCACAATTCATAATCTTGAGCATTGGGCAATGTCACATCAAACATACCGGCATCCACCACCAAACGCTTCTCACATACAATCGCAGATGTCGAAAAAAAATTATTCTTGAACAACTGTACAGGAAGCGACTCGTCGTGGCGAAATCCCGCTCCAAAATCGAGAATTCCTATACTTTTATCAAACCGCCTATGGATTTCATTATGGCAAAAGAAATTAACATCACGGTGCTTTTCGCGATATTCAGATATCTTGGACAGCTTTTCAGGATACCATAGATCATCAGAATCCAAAAAGGCAAGCCAGTGACCCCGCGCGGCTGCAATGCCCACATTTCTGGTCGCCCCCGGACCTTGATGGGCACTACGAATCAGGCGAACATTCAGCCCGGGATTGTCCTTGGCAAAAACCTCCACAATCGCACAGGTCTGATCCGTGGAACCATCGTCCACGACGATCACTTCCAACGGCTTGACCGTTTGACAAGCCACCGACTCCAGCGTGGCAAGAACATGATCTGCGCCATTGTATACTGGAATGACCACTGAAATATCGTGCTCTACAATCATGCCTCACAGAACCCCATGCTCATGACACCATCTATTCAACAGATACAGACTGAAAACAGTCACGGAAGAACGCCCGAACTTCCCGGATGCGGCCATCAACCGCTCCAGAATGGTCGGATCAATCAGGTCATCCACAATCGATACCCGTCTTTCGAACAGTTCTTCATACACCCGGGATCTCTGATGATCCAGCCAATGAATCACAGGGGCATTGAACCCCTCTTTCCGACGTATCAAGATTTCATCAGGCACTTTACCAGCCAGCACCATTTTGAACAACCCTTTTGCAGATTGTTTCGGCAGATTGATGCATTCCGGCAGCGCGAATGCCAACTCCACCAACCGGTGATCCAGAATGGGCACGCGACACTCCACGGATGCGGCCATGGAAGCCTTGTCCGTCAACGACAACACATCCCCCACCAGGTAGGTTCCCAAATCCAGCCGCATCCGATCATAAGCATAGCCAACATGGCCCGCCTCTTCGTTCAGCCCACGGCCAAAAGAGGCTTCCAGGCTCTGTAACGCATAGACGTAATCCGCCGGATTACGCAACAAACGTCGCAGCAGGCCCAGATCGCACCCGGCAACGGTGGATCCCCAGGCATGGACAGGACTTGCCGCACGAGCCCCACGGTCCGGCTGAAACCGACTCCAGAGACTCGACACCGCCCAACGCAATGCGCCCGGCAAACGCTCGGCCATCCACCCGGGCGAGGGAAACCGAGGCGGACAATATCGGGCATATCCCCCGAAAAGCTCATCGCCTCCCGCCCCGTTCAGCAACACCTTAACCCCCCGCTCTCGCGCATGACGGGAGATGAAATAGGCTGGAAAAATGGCGGAATCGGCAATCGGCTCATCAAACCGGATCAATGCATCATCCATCATCTCCAACATCTCATCAGGACCCAACCTCAACTCAACATGGTCGGTCTGATACTGACTGGCCACGAGACGGGCGAAACGGGTGTCTTCAGACTCCTGTTTTCCAAGGAAATCTATCGTATATGTTCTCAATGGCTCCCGGGTATGCCGTGCCGCATACGCCACGAGCGCCGAACTGTCGACCCCCCCACTCAAAAAGAGGCCTATCGGCACGTCACTGCGCATCTGCAACTTCACGGCATCGCTCAACAGTTCATCCAACGCCTCTTGCGCCTGACTCATGGAACCGGACCAGGAAGGCTTGACCGGGGGAGCCCAATAACGCTCACAAACCACGCCATGTTTTCTGGTCACCAGCAAAAAGTGACCAGGAGGCAGCTTCTTCACCTTGGTCCAGATCGATCGAGGCTCGGGCACATAGGCATGCACCAGATACTCCAGCACCGCCTCCCGGCGAATACCCATCTCCACCACATTGCGCAAAGCTCGGGCATCAGAGGCAAAAAGCAGGCGCAACGGCTCCTCGACATAAAAAAGCGGCTTGATGCCCAGACGATCACGCACAATCCACAGCAGTTCGCGCCGACGATCGTACAGCGCCAGGGCAAACATGCCATTGATCTCCTCCAACGCTCGGACTCCGGACTCTTCGTACAAATGCAACAACACCTCGGCATCGCTTTTGGTACGAAATTGATGATTCCGGGCGATCAATCGGGCGCGCAACTCGATGTGATTATAAATCTCCCCATTGAAGATGAGTTGCAGGGAGCCATCCTCGTTCTGAAGTGGCTGATGTCCCCCGTGAACATCGATGATCGACAACCGGCGAAATCCCAATCCCACCGCACCATCCACAAAGAAGCCGTCATCGTCTGGCCCACGTTCAACCATCCGGGAAGTCATGGCCTCAAGGGTATCCATCTGGACCGACTGGTCATCGTAATGAAAAATTCCGGCAATCCCGCACATGATCAGCTGTTGCTCCAGGAAAAACGATGGATGACGGAAGAGGCTGGAGGCGCGACGTCGCCATGCAGGTGAAATGTCAAACATGGCTCCAGCAGACCATACTCGGAGACACACACCCCACCGATCGGATCCGAGTGGGAATTCTCCAGAAAATCGACCGACAGACGCTCATCCAGGTCAACGCGACACACGACGTTCTGTTCCTGTCCAAACGTCTTCCCCCGGACCACGACAGACCGATCCGCTGACCAATGAAAACGGAAGACGCACGAACAAGGGTCCCGACTGTTCACCCGATCGATCACCTCCAGAACGTCGTTTCCGACTCTGATTTCGCGCACATGATCGATCTTTCCGCGCACCAGACGATTGAAGCCATCATGTTCGATCACCAGCGCAATCGTCTCCGCTCCAAGGTGTAGTCGGGTCTTGACCCTCACGGCCCGATACGCACGCACAAACCAGGATTTCCCTTCCGGGACCGGAGGCAACCCATTGACAAGAAGGCTATTGTGCCCCATGGGATCCATGCCGTACAGGCTGAGCGGGGAACGGGTATAATCCAGCCGTCCCGGATCCAGCATGGCGGGCATCCCGCGATAAAAAGCCATGAACCCGCACAGATCATTGTGCTTATGATCCCCTCGGTACCGTCCGATCACCGGTTCAGCAAAGCAGAAAACGGTCAGATCCTTCATCACCAACCGGAACCAGTGACTGTCCGGAAAACATTCCGTGACGCATCGATACGCCTCCGTACCCGTATTCCGCACCCCAAACAGATCCGCCCATCCAGGCATCAAGAGCCCGCCAGGAACTGGCGCATCTGCGGGCTGAAACTGCCGAGCCAGGCTGGACCAGGGCAAGGAGAGCAACCATTGCGGCGGAAAATCCGGGGAGATGTCCCCGATAAACGGCATGGAAAACCGTTGCGACTTCGGTTCCAGCACCAGAAAGAACCAACACCGCGCCACCAGTTTTTCCGCATAAGGACGCACCAGACTCAGCGTCTTCTCCTGTCCGCTCTCGGCGGCCAACCAACAAACTTCCAGCACCCAGCGTGTAAACAGAAAGTGGTAATGGCTTGACGCCTCTCTGAGAAAACCATCCTTCGTGACCAGTATCGGCAGCCGCTCGGAGAAAATCGCATGCGCCAGGGAGATCATGGCAGGCGTCCGGGTCAAGACTCCGGCAAAAAACAACCCCCGGCCATTATTGAAGGCATGGTTTCCGGTCTGATCTCCCGGGAAATATTCGATATGCCTGGCGATCTCTTGCGCCATTTGCTCGAATGCCGAAAGAACATCCGGAGGCGTGGCAGACCACCCCCTGTAATAGTTCACAAACAGTGCGCCATTGACAATCCGTTCGGCATTGGAATACGCATCTTGCGCATGCCTCGTTTGTCCCAGACAATCCGCGATCCAGGATCGCATCAGCGTCATGCCGATATCAAAACCCAGAGGATTCCGACTATCGGTCACGCCACGCAACAGCCAACCCCAACGATGCAATCCGGTGGTCACTTCCGAATCCTGATACGACTCGGACCACTGTGAACGGTCACGAAACAGATATCTCTG
Organism: Magnetococcales bacterium; assembly: GCA_015232245.1. Taxonomy (GTDB): domain Bacteria; phylum Pseudomonadota; class Magnetococcia; order Magnetococcales; family Magnetaquicoccaceae; genus Magnetaquiglobus. Next base: position 14,685 of record JADGAB010000039.1, read on the forward strand.
ACCCGGCAACTCCAACCAGACATCGACAGACACATCGCCAGACGCCACGGCGACCGCATGTCGTTTCCTGTCCAGCACCTCGTTCCGGAAAGAAGCCACCTGCCGTGGAATAGACAGGTCATGAAGGATCCTCGGGATCAAACGTCGCAATAGCCACAGGAAGGACGACACGGCAAAGGCGACAATCGCGCCGAACAAGAACGCCGGCGATCTCAGACGCCTCAGGTAATTGTGCAGTTCAGGTGAGAGCATCCGACTCATCCCGGCCAAACAACAGTCTGCGCCATGCGGGCAAACGCTCATCCAGTTTAAAATACTCCAACGAGGTTCCGACCTCCTCCGCCATGGTCCCAGCTTCAGCCACTGCAGTGGCCAGTTCCTCGGGAGTCGAGACAAAACGGACCCCGCTTTCACCACGCAGCGGCGACAGATTCACCCCCTCGGGATTCAGACAGACGATCACCGGCACCCCCGAGCAATAGGCATCCACCGCTGCCGAGGTCGTGGAACTGGCAAACACCATGTCACAAGCGCGCAACAACTCGGTGATCGGATTCATGGTGATCTCGAACGTCACTCCCGGATAGTCCGCTCGGGATACCGGACAGGAGATATGCGGCTTCACCAGGATCATCGCCTTCTCTTGCAGACCAAACCCGCGAGCCGACTCAGCAACCATGCGCAGCATCCAGTCGGTATTCTGACGCACATAATCCCCAAAAACCAACAATCTCGCTTGTCCGCCGGACGGATGCCGAACATGCGTCCGCCTCCCCCGCATACTTAGCAGATACAGATAGCGCAACGCCTCAACCTCGACCAGTTCCGACACCGGATATCCGCCTTCCAGATACCTGGTCCTGGCCGCATCACCGTTGACCGCCACCCGATCCGGTCTGGGCATGGCATTTCTCGCAGTACGTATATAGGTGCGCGGATCATAATAATACCGCAGATCCCAATAACGCACCGTCGAATGGGATACGCCCAGAATCTCCTGGTGTCCGGCATGTTTCCAGGCCCACAGGCAGGCGTATTCCCAATCCATATTCTCTTGCAGATAGACCCCCTTCTCCTGATGGGGCGACAAACGCCATGCCTCGTGAAACAGGTTAACGTACAGATGGTTGCTCATGGCCATGGGACCGACCATGGCATTGCGCCACTCCTCCTCAAACAATGGCCACAAAACCAGACCGTGGCAATCCATCCTGGCCACCGAACGGGTAAGCCGTCTGGAAATCCAGGCGATCCGCAACCAGTCCCGCAACGTTGCCAAAACAACCCGCGCGGAGAGGAAGGCATGCAACGCCACATGCACCTGCCCGCCCCGGGCCTGCTGGTTGAACTCCCGCAGCACCCGCGCGGCCTGGCGCGCATCCGGAACCAGGCGATCCTTGACGAAGATGTGCAGCCAGTTGGTTTTGCACCCCTCCTGGAGCAGCATATCCGGCAAGTGAGCCCAGTAATGGCTCGCATACCGCTTTTCGGCCAGGGCGGCAGGAGAGAGATACAACAGGTAGGAGATGAAACTGACGCGCGCCTTGGAGGTCCGCCACTCCCGCAGCCCAACCCCTTTCAGTGGCCAGCGGTCGATCAGATGCCTGATCAGCCAGATCCAGGCTCGCGCGCCAAGCGGAATCCAATGAAAAACACGACGCAACATGGAAACCCGCGGCACCACCGCGTCGACCCGCACCACCTCACACGCAATCCCGGCCCGCGCGCACCACGCCTGAAGCGTCGCCCGAAGCGCCCGATTGCCACTGTGGACCCGCATGCCGGTGATGGTGCGTTCCCGGGCCCAGGCATCAAATGCCATCAACTTGATGGCCTGATCGATCCAGAGCGACTTGGTATAGTTGCACATCTCGACAAACGGGGTGATCCACCAATAACTGAACCCTTCTCTCAGTTCCAGGCGATCCACCAACCTTTGGTCATCGATACGCGCCTCGCCAAACTGATATATCCAGGCCAGATATCGTTCCTTGAGGGCATCCGCCTGCGTCTCCACCAACCACGGAATGGAGACCGCATATGGCAACTCCGCCACATCGTAGCTACGCCACAACAAAATCGTACCATCGAGACCAGTTTCCGGACTCTCCAGACGATCCCAAATGACAAGCCTGGTCATGATTTCTTTTGCATCATCCATCGGTCGAAGAGATGGAAAGGGACGTGTCGCGCATCAAGGTTTCAACCCGGGCCAGATCTTGCGCGGTATCCACGGCCTGGGTGTCGAATCGCGTCGGCGTCATTCGGACCTTCATGCCGTGTTCCAGCACCCGCATCATGTCAACCGATTCCGCCACCTCCAGAGGAGTAGGCGACAAACGGGTATACTCCAGCAGAAAGTCACGCCGGAATGGAATGATGCACACCTGCTTGCCCATGGGAATCCGTGCGCTCTTGCAACGGGTCGGAATTGGTTCGCGAGAAAAATACAGGGCATTCCCCGCCAGATCGCAGACAACCTTGATGCAGTTTCGGTCCTCGAACTCGGCAACATCCTTGATTTCACCCAGGAGATTGACGATCCGCACCTCCGGATCATCCCGCATGGGTTGCAGAGCCTCCGCGATCATCTCCGGATGGGTCATAGGTTCGTCACCTTGAACCATGACGACAATATCGTATTGGATCTTGAGTTCCCGCTCCAATTTCAACAACGCCTCGGCACATCGATCCGAGGCCCGTTCATGGCTGTCCGCGGTCATGACCGCCCTTCCGCCGATTGATTCGATGTAATCAACAATCTCCTGATCACACGTTGCAACCGCGGTTGTGTGCAGCATCGGGGAACTGGCAACCCGTTCATACACATGTCCGATCATGGGTTTACCCAGGATCTTGGCCATTGGCTTTCCGGGAAAGCGACTGCTCCCCATACGGGCGGGGATAAGCGCGAGAATGTTCATGGCAGCTCCGTCAAGTTAAGTTTGTTTGCTAAACCGCGCCCATTTCGGGATGTTGACTTTTGGAAAGCTTTTCCATCCCCCAAAGGCGCCGCTTCGCGGCCTGCTG
>JADGAB010000003.1 GCA_015232245.1 Magnetococcales bacterium
CGGCGCCTTTTCAGCCGTGCGTCCCGCATTGCCGCCGGGCCTGAAATTCAACATCCCGAAATGGTTGCGGTTTAACGTGAAACTCCGTAGAACCACAGCTTACACGATTTACAGTCGCAGATCCAGTGCCGCCAGTTCGGTATAGAGGTGGGTGATCTCCCGTTCGGTAAGATGCTCCGACCAGAACATCCGTGGCTGGGTATCGATGATTTCAAAAGCCCCCAGGGGGATTTCCGGAAGAAAACGGGAAGGCAGATGGGTGGTCATCACCCCGTGCCGACGCAACAGATGGCGGGAGATGGCGGGATGAAACCGGGAAAAGATCCGGCCATCGCACACATGCAGCACCTTGGCGGCAGGCAGTCGTTTCCAGACACCCAGTTTGTAGACCACATGACAGTAGCCGAGGGCGTTGCCCAACGCCACTTGATGCAGCCAGGGAAAGGAGCGGTGATTGCGGCAATCTCGGGCGGCGTCCGGGGAGAGGAGTTCCAGGATCTCCTGCCGGTCCGTGATCACCCGTCCTCCCAGCGCCCGGGGCAGGGGCAGATAGGGCACCACCGTCACCCGGTCGCTCAGCCGCTGGAAACGGCGGGTTTCGTACACCCGGGTCACCACCGGATTGGGGGTGAGCATGGTGATGTTCCATCCCGGCTGGGCGAGCAAAGCGCGCAACAGCTCCATGCTGAGATGACGATAAGGCTCCAGCACGATCCAACTGTTCTGGTTGCAGAACCGTTCCGGTTTTCCCCGGATCATCTGTTCGGAGTAGAGCGCGGCAAACACCCCGACCACCTGCTCCTGATCCACGATCATGAAACCGTGATTGGGCGGGTGAGCGATCCAGTTGGGTTGCCATAAGGCGTGTTTCCAGGCCGCCGGAGAGATCTTTTTGTTCAGTCGCTCATGCAGAAACTGACAGACGTCATCCAGATCATTCTCTCCGATGGGCTGAATCACCGGATTGACGGGTTTGGGCAAGGGGGGTTCCTCGGCACTCATGCAAGCACCTCGCGTGGCCATTTCCGGAGGGTGAACAGGTCGGCATCCTGGGCGTGGGCGCTCCGGAAGGTGGATACGTCCAGGGTGATGAGGTTTTCCGGAGGACCATGGTGGAAGGCCGGATCCTCCAGAAACAGTCGCAACGGGGCGTTTCTCTCCGTAGGTTGAAACTCCAGCACCAGCGGCGGACCGTTCCAGAGATCGGTCAGGTGGTACAAAAAGGCGAATTCCACCCGGCGTTGCATCACCCGACAGGAGAGTACCAGAGAGCGGATCCGTCCCGAAGCATCCACCAGACAAGCCAGAATCTCCCCGTGACTGCCGGTGCGGTCCTCCAGGGTGGCGGTCCAAAGGACTCCTCCGGCCTCCAGAATGGCGCGAATCTCCTCGTCTGAAAGCCGGATCCCGTTGAGATTGAACTGATTGGTCTTGTTGATGAGTTGATGGGCCCGGGACCATTGGCCATCCAGAGGCTCCCGGATGGTGAGGACCATCTTGAGTCCGCGCAGAAACGCCAGCAGGGCGGCTCCGCTCTCCTCCGGGGGGGGCAGGGAGGCCAGCAGCCGTTGATAGTTGGCGGTGCGCTGGGCATCCTCGGCGGTGAGTACGCGCCGGGCGGTCAGGCGGGCCAGACGATTCAAAAAAGGGGAGAGGGAGGCTTCGTCACCGGGAAACGCCAGACAGGTCACCATGGGCAGCGCGGTCTGGACTTCCGCCAGCTCCACCGGGTTGTCATCCACGAACACCAGGGCATCCAGACCCAGATTGAGGGTTGTCGCCAGGGAGCGAATCAAGGCGGATTTGGCTCCGTATCCGGCCTGAATGGTGACGAGATCCTCGATTTTCAAAGGCATGTCCGCCGACTGGAACGGCGCCTTCGCCAGATCCGCGTCGTTGCGGGTGGCCACGGCGATCAATACCCCCTGCATCTTCAGACGCTTCAACACGGATTGATAGATGAAATGCCGGTATCCCACCCCTTCCGGCGCGGCCAGCACCCCTTCCGGACCCGCCTCGCCCACCACCCCGTGCCACAGGGTGTGATCCAGATCCGTCACGATTCCCTTGATCGACCCGGACGGCGGATCCATCCACCAGGTGAAAAGTTCGTCCGTCAACTCCCCGAGCAGGCTGCCCGCCAGGGGGTTGCCGCTGGCCAGATATCCGGCCAGGGAAAAATGGGCCGGATCGAGCAGCAGAGGGTTGTGTCCGGCCACCAGATCCAGCAGAAAAGCGGACAGGGCGTGATTCCGGCCCGGATCCGGCAAAAGCGGCGGCACGGGAGCGGGCAGATAGACAAACCGGCTGCCGGGACGTCTGGCCAGTTGTTCCATACGGTGCGCGGCCTCTGCGCGGAGCGTCTCCTCCCGGGCCAAAGCCGGACCGGTTCCCACCCGCCAGTCCAACTCCGGCACCAGATCCCAGGGGAGAAGAAACAGCATCTCCCCACGCCCCGGCACAGCAGGCATGGCCAGGGACTGCATCAAGGTACCAAATGGCAGCAGATCCACCACCAGTCGCAACCCCCGTTTGGCCCCCTGGGCGCGCAGAAACAGGGCAGTCTGCTCCAGCATGCCGGATCCGGCCAGCAGCAGCGGCACCTCTTGGGCCTCCGGAGACAAGGCGGCCAACCGTTGCTTGACCTCCAGGTAGTTCATGGCGTCATTCCCCCGGAAAGGGTCAACATGGCCCCCGAGGTAAAAATCGAAGGATTGCCCAACAGCCACTGGAGCTGTTGGGCCGCCTCCCGAGTGGTGATCAGGCGACCATGGGGGGAGCGGTCCCCATGCCGGATGGCCAGTGATTTGTGCATGCCGGCGTTCATGCCGGGTCCGGCGATGATGTCGAAGGCCACCCCAAGACACTTCCGGCCCTGGGCGCCCAACTCCAGGGCGAGGATGCCGGTCAGGGTTGGGATCAAGGATTTTCCCAGACTGTACAAAGGCATGCGGTAGTGATGCCAGCCCGGTTGCGCCATGGTGGAGCCCACCAGGATCAATGGCGCGCCAGGCACTCCCTGACGGACCAGAGCCTGGGCCAGGGTGATCATCTGTTCCAGGGGAGCGGCCACATGATGGGCGATGGCGGTCCGGGTGGAGGTGGCCAGTTGGGTCACTCTCTGGTTGTCCGGAGTAGGCCAACCGCAATGGACAATCCCCGCGATGGGACGCTGGGGAAAAGCAAACAGGGTGTCCGGATCCCGAGGCAAAGGTTGACCGGAGGTCCCGAGAAGCTCCAGCAGCGCGGAACCCAGTCCGCCTGAGCCACCAGTCACCAGAATGACCGGCCTGTCATCCGTCGGAACAAAGGAGGGCAGGGGGGTGACGTCGGGGAGCGGGGGGATGGTCTGCTGATGATGACCGTAGCGGTAGGAGCCTTCCACCAGACGCATGCCGGTGCTCTTGTCGTCGATGACCACCCGGACCTCGCCGACCTCCGGGCCGGTCTGCAGCGGAGTGCCCGTCACCCGCAGTTCGGCGGGGGGGTGAATCGGCGCGATGAAGCTCAAACGCAGACCATGCAGCAGACAGCTTCTTCCCGGCAGATGCATTCCCGCCATGCGGGAGAGCAGCCCCGCGGCATAGGCCCCATGGAGAATCGGTCGTCCGAAGGTGGTGCCCGCCGCATAGGCCGGATCCACGTGCAGGGGATTGTGATCCCCGGACAACTCCGCAAAGCGCCGGGCATCCTCCAGGGTGACCCGCACATCGAAAGAGACTGCGGTCATAACCCCTTTTCTTCCAGCAGCAGACAGGCCGCGGCATAAGAGGTGATCCGATCCATCTCGCCGATGGAGAAACTCAAACCGTATTCGCTTTCCATGGCCGCAATCAGGGAGACATGGGCCAGGGAGTTCCAGCGCGGCTCGGTGAGATTGCGGATCGGCTCCACCGCTTCATCCGCGTCCATCTCCAGAATGGCGCGGAAGATCTCCTGCAATTTCTTTTCGTTGTCGCTACGCATGGTCGCGGGCTCCTTTTCTTCAGCTCGACGCGCTGCCATCCTGGGCCACACCCATGGACATGAACTTGTCGAAACGCTCCTTGATCAGGGTTTTGGGACTCTTTTTGCGCAGTTCCCGCAAATGGTGAATCAGATGTCGTTTGAGCAGATTGGCCGCCTCCTGGGGATTGCGATGGGCGCCGCCGATGGGTTCGGGAATGATCTCGTCGATCACCTTCAATTCCAGAATGTCCGAGGCGGTGAGTCGCAGGGCTTCGGAGGCCAGTTCCGCCTTGGAGGAGTCTTTCCAGAGAATCGAGGCGCACCCCTCGGGGGAGATGACCGAATAGGTGGCGTACTGCATCATCAACACCCGGTTGCCCATGCCCAACGCCAATGCCCCTCCGGAGCCACCCTCGCCGATGATCACCGTGAGGATCGGCACCTTCAACGAGGCCATCTCCTTGAGATTGCGGGCAATGGCTTCCGCCTGGCCCCGCTCCTCCGCGCCCTTTCCCGGATAGGCGCCCGGGGTGTCGATGAGACAGATCACCGGCAGTTTGAATTTCTCCGCCAGCTTCATCAGCCGCAACGCCTTGCGATACCCCTCGGGTCTGGGCATGCCGAAGTTGCGACGCACCTTCTCCTTGGTGCCCCGGCCTTTTTCCTGGCCGATCACCATCACGTCGCCATCGTCGAGGATGGCCAGGCCGCCGATGATCGATTCGTCATCCCCGAAAACCCGGTCGCCGTGCAGCTCCTTGAACCCCTCGAAGACCTGTTCCAGGTAATCCGTGGTGAAGGGCCGGTCAGGATGGCGGGAGAGCAGGGTTTTCTGCCAGGGGGTGAGTTTGGCGAAAATCCGTTCCGTCAGATGGACGGTTTCCTGTTCCAGTCGGGCGATATCCTGGGAGATGTTGATGTCCGAACTGTTGGACAACAGTCGCAGATCATCGATTTTGGACATCAACTCCCCAATGGGGCGTTCGAATTCGAGAAAGGTTTGGGACATGATCGGCTTCCGTGCGGCGCTTGCGATTGGACGAAAGATCTTGGAACCAAGTATCAATCCGACGGATTATGCCACGAAACCCAACGGGTTGACCACGGTTGATGCTGCGCTGGAGGCTGGAGATGATCGTTTCATCGCGCCTCCGGCACCCGGTGGGGCAGGAAAAGCTGGCGCGCTTTTCCCAGCAGCACGGTCAGACCGAGCACCCCGGAGAGAATGAACAGAAAATCGAATGGCATGCGGTATTCGACAAACGGGGACTGGGAGATCAGAGAGACAAGAGAGACCGCCCCTCCGGGCACCAGCAGACACAACAGCAGGCGAAATTCCACGACCCGAACCATGCCCAGCAGTGGCAGGGTGAGCAGCCAGAAGTAGCCCATTACATGAAGATCAAGGAGATAACGTTTCAGGAATTCCGCCGTTGCGCAGGATGGGGGAACCGAACGCATCATCCGTGTGGTGGAATTTGCCAGATCATCCAGTTGTTTCACAACTTCGGGTGGGAGTGGGGATTGCTGGACATCGACAATGCTGTAGTGATTGCCCGGCAATTTTTGCGGCGCGGGTTCGGGCGCGGATGTGGAGGCATCTCCCCTTGTCGGGGGGGGAGGCAGGCATTGGGCGTTCAATTCAGGGTTGTAGGTATGGGTCAAGCCCCATTCAGCCAGGTTGTAGACCACCCGGAGAAACGGTTTCGGATGACGCACAAACGACTCCCAATAGGCCTGTTCCAGCAGTCCCGGCGCGTATCGGCTGGTCAGGATGAACAGATCCTGACAGAATTTTTTATGTCTGGAAGCAAAGAATTTCTCCAGGGTGATCCCGTAATCCTTGTAGGCCGGCTGGGAAAGCAGATGCTGCTCGACCAGTTCAGCCAGCCGGGCCGAAGCCGGACCGTTGGATGGGGACATGGTTTTGTTGAAATAGAAAAAATTATAAACAGGCAACCCCTTCAGGCTTGCCACTGAAAAAAAACCGAAATTGACATAATTGGAATACGAGTAAAGCAGAATGCCTAGTGCAAATACAGAAAAAACCATCAGGGCGTGCCTGATCGTTCTGGATGAGAGACCAAAACAGACGATGAACAGGAGAGAAATGATGACAAACAGTTGATTGACTGGCCGGATCGTGGCCAGCATGAAGGATGCCGCCCCCATGAGGGCACCGCTGAGATAAATATTGGGAAGGTGATACGCCCTGACCACAACGATAAGCCAGATGTTGAAACCGATGAAGGTAAACGGATCACTGCTCAGAAAATTCAGAAAGGTGGGGATCTGCAAATCCAGAACGGCGGTCAATGCGACAATTCTGGCAATGGTCCGCCCGAAAAGGCACCCGACGTAATAGATTGCGAAAACAGAAAGCAAATATCCGCAACACATGAAGAACTCAATGAACCAATACCCCCCCTTGAGCAGCAGGCGCAACAGGAAGATGGTAAACATTCCGTCATCGCTCATCCGGTCGAGAACCGTGCTGTTCATGTATCTGGAGAAATCTCTTCCTTCGCCAATCGGCCAACTGCTCGTGGCCACCACAAAGGCAAGAGTCGCCAACACCATGAGCGCGATCAGAAATTTGGGATCCTCTCGGATGACGCGCCGCAGGGAATCCGGACGATCATACTGAATGATCATAAAGTTGCATCCTTCCATCGACCCGACGGGCGGTGTTTGGCCAAATTCACGTTATTCGCAGGTTAGGCAATTTCAGCATGGAAATCAACCTGGGTCGGGACCAACGCGCTTTTTGCTCTCTTCGATGGCCATGGTCAGATGATCCTCCAGTTTGGGGGTGGGGGTGGCCTCCATGTAGATCTGATAGGAGAACACTCCCCGGGAGAGCCGGATCAGGATCCGGTTGAGGGACAAAAGCGCTCTGCCGATCACTCCCGAGCCGAACACCATGGGAAACGGGGCAGGGATGCCGACCACCTTTTGGACCGTGAATCCGCATTGTTCCAACAGGTTGCGCATGCTTTTGAAAGTGAAAAGCCTCTTGTGGTCCAGATCGAGAATGCCACGCTTCCCATAGTTGAAATGGCCCATCAACAACATGATGCGGATCACGAAAAAGGCCACGTTACCGGTGGTTACGATGATCCGCACCCCCGGAGCGTTGATGGCCGCATGGGAGAGCCGGTGCATGAACGCCTCGGGGTTGCCGAGGTGTTCGATGACATCCATCAACAACACCCGGTCGAAGCTCTCCAGGGAGAGAGGAAACGGGTCGGCCTCCAGGTCGGCCTGAATGAAAAGGTCCAATTGGCTTGCGTCCTCCGGTCGATTGCGGTCAATCCCCACCACATGTCCACCGCTTTCACGGATGGCCTGGGCGATATGTCCACCCGCGCACCCCACGTCAAGAACGCGGGCTCCGGGAGGAATGGCCTGCAACGACAGGGTGTGGGAACTGATGAAGGTGAGTTTGGCCGGATAATGGTCTTTGGGTCTGTTGAGGCACTGAATATCAAATTTTTGCTGATAAAGCAGATCGTACTGTTGAATCCTGGCAAGCAGGGTGCTCTTGCAGACGTTCCAGGCATACTGCACACCGTTCACATGGCAGATTTCATCCCCATAGTAGGTGGGAATGGGGATCTCCTCGATGCGCATCCCTGCACGCATCAGTTGAATGATGATCTCCGTGTCGAAGTGAAAGTCCGGAGTGTTGAGGTGAAACGGAATCGCCCGCAAGGCGTGAATCGAATAGAGCCGATAGCCCGAATGAAATTCGCTCAACGACGAGCCCAGCAGGCGGTTCTGCAATCCGGTCAGAACCTTGTTGCCCAGGAATTTGTAAAAGGGCATGCCCCCCTTTCTGGCTGCGCCGCGTTGCAGCATGCGTGAGCCGAAAACCGCGTCCGCCTGATCGGCCAGCAAAGGGAGCAACAGTTCCGGCAGCGCCTCGGGGGCATACTGACCGTCTCCGTGGACCAGGGCGACGATATCGAAACCGTGCTGGATGGCGTAATAGAATCCCACCTTCTGGTTGCCGCCATACCCGAGATTGACAGGATTGTAGAGCACCGTGATTCTGAAAGGGGATCGGGCCTGCTGCGCGTACTGTCTGGCCATTTCAAAGGTACGGTCCTGGGAGGAGTCGTCGATGATCAGGACTTCGGTATTGGCTTTGTCAAGGGTGTCGGGAATCCGGTTCAACACGGTCTGGATGGTCTTTTCCGCGTTGTAGGCCACGATAAAAATCAATATCTTTTTCATCAAATTATCGTTGATCCTTGAAGGTTGTCGATTCATCGCGCCGGTGGAAACACCCCGTCCCATCCGGGTCCGGGAGGACGCTGGGCAAGATGCCGGATGCGGGCCAGATAAAGCTCGTAAATCGATTGTTCAGGATCCCGTTCCAAAAGCAAACGAAAACGTTGCCGGGCCTCCTCCCAGTTCTGATCCCGATAGCAGGCCAGCGCCTGGTGATAGGTGTCCAACGCGGTGCGGGCATCGGCGCCGACTTCGTTGACAAAACCCTCTGGAGAAAAGATCGTCACCGCCTCGGCCATGCCCCGGGGACGAATCCGGTCCAGATCCCGGAAGATCACCTCCGGCAGGGCCTGACAGGTGCCGCTCCCCACCACCAGGGAGAGACCATAGCGTTTGGTCAGGGTTTCCAGGCGTCGGGCCTGGTTGACCGCCTCTCCCGCCACGGTGAAGGCGGGACGAAAATCCGATCCCAGATCCCCCACCTGCATCTCACCGCTGTTCATGCCGATGGAAATTCTCAAGGAGGGCCACCCTTTGGTCTGAAACTCATCCTTGAGTTCATCCGCCACCCGCAGCATCTCCAAAGCGCAACGCAACGCCTCCCGGGCATGGTGGGGATTGTCTCCGGGAGCGCCCCAGAAGGCCATGATCGCATCCCCCATGTACCGGTCCAGCGTCCCTCGATGGTCGTGGATGATCCCGGTCATCCGGTTGAGATAAACCCGGACCATCTGTTCCAGTTCTTCCGATGGCAACCGTTCCGCCATGAGACTGAACGCGCGAATATTGACCAATAGCACCGTCAACTCTTCTTTTCGCACCCGGGTGGTCAGCGGATCCCCCGACCGATGCAGTTGATTCAATCTTGCTGCGGGAAGATGCTGGGCAAACAGGCGCATCCGTTTAGAGTTGCGCCAGGAGATCCAGACCACCCCGAAGCTGGAATGGATAAAAAAAAGCACCAAGGTCAGAATGGTGGGAGAAGCCATGGGAATGACCATATCTCCGCGTCGCCAGAACAGGGCGTTGCTCCAGGCGATGACGATCCACAATCCGCAGGCGATGTAGAGTCCGTAGACCGGAGAGAGGCGGGGCGCCAGCAGCAGCATCAGCGCGCCGATGACCAGAAAACTCCCCACCTCCAGCCAGACATAATAGGGGGCGCGACGTTTGATGGTGCCATCCAGCATGCCGCTGATGATGTTGGCGTGAATCTCCACCCCCGGAAACACCGGATGCACCGGGGTCACCCGCAGATCCATCAATCCGGGAGCGGTGGAGCCCACCAGCACGATGGCGTCGTTCAACAGGGCGGGATTGATCTTTTTGTCGAGAATGTCCACGGCGGAAAGATAAGGAAAACTGCCCGGCGGACCCCGGTACGGAATGAGGATAGCGGCCTGTTCATCCACCGGAATGTGGTGGGGCCCCAGACCCAGCCACTCCAGACCGGAGGTGGCGCGGAGGGATCTCCGGGTGGTCGGGCCGATCCCCAGGGTCACGGGGGGATCGGCGAGAATGGTTCTGACCAGACTCAAGGTCAGGGATTGATAGATGCGCCCTTCGAACTCCTGCAGCAGGGGCAGGGAACGGTGTACCCCGTCCGGATCCACCAGGGGATTGTCCAGAAAACCGCCATTCTGGGCCGCGTTGCGCAATACCGGCAGATTGGCCCCGAAGCCCGACGCCTTGACCAGAGGCAGATTCACCTGTCCCAACTCTTCCAGGGTGATCACCGGATCGGGCAGGGCGCCGAATCGGGTGGGATTCTGCTCCCCGAGGGGCCGGAAATAGAACCCCAGCAGCACCGGACGCCCCCGCAGACTCCTGGCGAAGCGTTCATCCCGTTCCAGCGCGGGACGCATGCGGTTGTACTCCAGCAGAAAGGCTGGCTGGTTTTGCATGGCCCCCTGGGCAAGACGGTCGAGCACCTGCAGGCCGGAACTTTCGTCCCGTTCGGCGAAGATCAGGTCAAATCCGAGAGCCAATACCCGATAATGATTGAAAAGATTCTCCGTGATGACGGCCATCTGGTGTCGTCCCCAGGGCCAGCGTCCCACCCGGGCCAGACTTTTTTCATCAATGTCCACGATGACGATCCGGGTATCCTGGGTGCCCGGCATGGCGATCTTGACGCGTGAGTCGTAGGCGAGATGTTCGAGTTTTTCCAGAAAGGGCAGTTCGTAAATCCTGAGCGCATGCAACGTGAACAGCACGATCACGGACAGGCCGGTCAAAAGACGCATCCAGTAAAGACGAGTCACCGGCGCTGCCCCTGATTCATGCGTTGACGTGGATGGTTATGGCTTGTAGCCGGGGATTTTCTCCAGAACCACCTCGTCGATCTGTTCCGGCGCCAGGTACTCCTGGGCGTAGTCGAGATAGATCTTCTTGTCGATGAACAACTTGAAAAGATCCGGATCGATATGTCCGTCTTTCATCATGAAACCCAGGATCTGCAACGAGGCGGAGAGAGTCTTGCCTTTCTTGTAGGGACGGTCCCGGGCCGTGAGGGCCTCGAACACATCGGCAATGGCCACCATGCGCGCCTGCACCGACATCTGATCTCCGGTGAGCCCCTTGGGATAGCCTTTGCCGTTCATCTGTTCGTGGTGTCCGCCCGCGATCTCCGGCACCCGTTTCAGGTGTCTGGGGAAGGGGATGGCATCCAGCATCCGGATGGTGGCCGAGACGTGATAGTTGATGATCTCCCGTTCCTCCGGGGTGATGGTCCCCTTGGGAATGTTGAGATTGTAGACCTCGTTATCCGACAAAAAGGCTCTTTCCCTCCCTGCGGTGTCCACCCAGCGGCGTTTGCCAATGGCCCGGATCCGGTCCTGACGCTGCTGGGACATGAACTCGCCGCCGATATTGGTCTCCCGAATGAACTCCCGGTCCGCGTCGAGGCTGGTCAACTCCTGGCGCATCTCCTCTTCCATGAGGCGGATCTGATCCGCCGGAACCCCTTTTTCCATGGCGGCGATCTTTTCTTTCAGGAAGGCGAGCTCCACATCCCGTTTGAGCACCTCGAAACGGGTATCCACCAGATGCACACGGTCGAAAATGGTTTCGAGTTTGGTGCCCTTGTCCACCACTTCGGCGGGGGTGACCACCTTGCCGCAGTCGTGCAGCCAGGAAGCGATTTTCAGTTCGTACATCTCCTCGTCGGAGAAGCGCAGATTCTGGATGGGCCCATCTTCGCAGTCGTTGGCCGCCCGGCCAAGCATCTCCGCCAGAACCGGCACACGATGGCAGTGTCCGCCGGTGTAGGGGGATTTGTCGTCGATTGCCGTGGCGATGGCCTGAATGAACGATTCGAACAGCGCCTTGAGATCCGCGATGAGTTTCTGGTTGGTCAGGGCGATGGCGGCCTGAGATGCCAGGGATTCCGCCAGCTTCTGGAACTCCCGGGAAAAGGAAACGATCTCCTGGGTGCGGGTGTCCTTGGCGTTGATGAGCTGCAAAACCCCGATGATTTCGTTTTCGTGGTTTTTCAGCGGCACGGTCAGAAAGGATTTGGAACGGTACTGGGTTCTTTGGTCAAAGGCCCGGGTGCCGGAAAAGTCGAATCCTTCCGCCTCGTAGGCGTCCGGAATGTTGACCGTGGTATGTTTGAGGGCTGAAAACGCGGCAATCATCTGCAAATTGGGCTCGCCGTTTTTGTAAAGGGGCAGTTCGGGAAAGTTGATCGGCACTCCCGTGGTGCCCCCCATGGCGATTCCCAGGGAGTCGGTACGCAGGATTTCAAACTTGAGGGTCTGACGGTCCGTGACGGAGTACATGGTCCCGGCATCGGCGTTGGTCAACTCCTTGGCCCCCAGGAGAATGATCTCCAGCAGACGGTTGACGTTGCGTTCCGCCGAAAGGGCGATGCCGATATCGTTCAGACGCTCGATTCGCTGGACAATATCCGTGCCCGGATCTTCATCGGTTGTCTGGACAGGCTGTTGCAACATGGCGGCTCCTTTTTTATGCGCGGACTCTTTGAAGCTTTCTGAAGTGAATCGACTGATTTTCCAAATGCAGGATATACCAGTCGAGAGGATTTTGCACATGCTTTGTGTGCAGAAACATCACCTGAGATAATGGCCGGGAGGGATTTTATGCAAGAGGCGGCGCGACCCTTCAAAACCAACTGGCGGGATGCCACAATCTTTGCCATCCCTTGGGCTTGCGTCGCTGCCATAAACTGCTGACCAGAAATTGAAAACGATTCTGGGGGGTGGTGATGTCGGTCAACTCCTCCAGAAACTGATCCTGACGTCGGAACCCTTCGGTCCAGCGGCGGATCTGCTCCTCGTAGGCCAGCATGCCACCGTCCAGACTCAGCAGGGTGAAGGGTGAGCGGCGGTTTTTGCGATAGAAGAGTTGCACCCCCTCCAGGCTGGAATTGCCGGTATTGCACACCAGCAGCACCGGCACGCCCGTCTGAAACTCGATCCCCAGCATGTCCTGCACCCAGTCGGCCTCCTCGTAGAAGATGTCCGGCAGGTGACGGGTGGGAATGGCGCCGGGAATGGCACGCTGATAGTCGCCACGAAGATCGACGACACGCAGACGGGTGCCTTGGGCCAGATCCCGCAGATAGGCTTCCACACTCAGGGATTTTTTCATGGCAAAGGCAAATGTCGCATAATGAATATTATGTCAAATTGCTGCAAGAGGCGTGTTGGCAATATTTAACGTAACCATGTGAGCATGTTTCATTATTTTAACATATGCCGGTCATGCGCCATTTTGCAACCAAATTATTTGTCGGCCAGGATGAGCGGATCCCTTGAAAAAAATCAAAAACGTCGCCATGATGAATCGGAACGGAGGAATGGCTGCAAGGATTCCTGTCCAATGAATTGTCAGTTGTTCACCAAATTGGCCATTATTAACATCTTCACGAGGCTTGTTCAGATGAAAAAATTAACCGTTATTGCCTTGCTGCTGTGCGCGTCCCAGTTTGTCGCCACTCCTGGCCATGCCCGCAAACAGAGTCAGGATCAAGCAATCGACTTTGGTTCCTATACCTGTCGTCAGTTCCTGGAAGAAGCCGCCAGCGGCAGCGAGGAAGATATCGGCGTGGTGCTGATGTGGATCGACGGCTATCTGAGCGGCGTATCCGGCGATACGGTCTGGAAGCCCAATGAATTCGCCGAATTCTCCGGAAGACTGGCGGAATACTGTGCCAAGAACGGCAACAAGAAGCTCCTGGAAGCTGCCAAGCACAAAGGGATTCAGCATTAAGGCCCGGCAGAACCTTCGCGTTTCCCGAGCAGTTCTTTCGGAACTGTTCGGGAAAGCGCTTTTCATCCTTCCCCGGTTTTGTCCCCCCTGTGACCCAACAACGACAGTTGACGCAACCTGTCGTCGTTTTTCTCCTCATGACCGGAAAATTAATTGTCATCCGGCATGCTCAAGTCTTGCCGGACGAATTGAAACTGCTAAAATGTCCGTCAGAGGTGTCACTTTTACCTATACCTTCATCGGGTCGTTGCCTCATGCGCCGCATTCTCGTCACCAGCGCCTTGCCGTATGCCAATGGACAAATCCATCTTGGCCACCTCGTCGAAACCATTCAAACCGATATCTGGGTGAGATTCCAGAAACTGCACGGCAATGAGTGTTTCTATTTTTGCGCCGATGACACCCATGGCACCCCGGTGATGATCCGCGCCCGCCAGGAGGGGATCACCCCCGAAACCCTGGTGGCCCGCATGCATGCCGAACATCTGGGCGATTTCCAGGGGTTTCATATCGGTTTCGACAATTATTACACCACCAACAGTGAAGAGAACCGTCTGCTCTCCGAAGAGGTCTATCTGAACAATCGCGCGGCGGGCAACATCCGCGTCAGCACGGTGCGTCAGGCCTTTTGCGCCCAGGACAACATGTTCCTGCCGGATCGGTTCATCCGTGGCATCTGTCCCACCTGCGGGGCCGAGGATCAATACGGCGACGCCTGCGAGGTCTGTTCCGGCAGCCATTCTCCTCTGGATCTGAAACAACCCCGTTGCGCCATCTGCGGCAATCCGCCGGTGGAGCGGGATTCGGAACATTTCTTCTTCCGTTTGACCGCCTTCGAGGCGTTTCTGAAAGGATGGATCCGCTCCGGGGCCTTGCAGCCGGAGATGGCCAACAAACTGGATGAGTGGTTCGAGGCGGGATTGCAGGATTGGGACATCTCCCGGGACGGACCCTATTTCGGTTTTGAGATTCCGGACGCTCCGGGGAAGTATTTCTATGTCTGGCTGGACGCCCCCATCGGCTACATGGCCTCCACCTGGGAGTGGTGCAAGCGGAATGGCCGGGATTTCGACGCCATCTGGCGTCGGGATGACCAGATGGAGGTCTACCATTTCATCGGCAAGGACATCCTCTATTTTCACACGCTGTTCTGGCCGGCCACCCTGAAAGGCGCTGGGTTCCGGGTGCCCACATCGGTGTTCACCCATGGGTTTCTGACGGTCAACGGGCAAAAGATGTCCAAATCCCGGGGCACCTTCATCACCGCACGGCAATACCTGGAACATCTGGATCCCGAATACCTTCGCTACTACTACGCCGCCAAACTCACCGCCCGGGTGGATGACCTGGACCTGAATCTGGATGACTTCATCCTGCGGGTCAACAGCGATCTGGTAGGCAAGGTGGTGAACATCGCCTCCCGCAGCGCCGGATTCATTCAGAAGCGGTTCGGAGGCAACCTGGCGGAACACTACCCGGAGGACGGAGGGCTGCATGCCCAGTTCGTGACCGCAGGAGAGGAGATCGCCCAGCTTTACGAAGCCCGGGAGTTCTCCAAGGCCATGCGGGCCATCATGACCCTGGCGGATCTGGCCAACCGGTTTGTGGAGGCCAAAGCGCCGTGGAATCTGGCCAAGGATCCGGACCGGGATCGGGAACTGGCCGACACCTGTACCGTGGCCATCAATCTGTTCCGCATTCTGATGATCTATCTGCAGCCGGTTCTGCCCCAACTGGCATTGAAGTGCCAGGAGTTTCTGCGACTGCCGCCCTTTACCTGGGAGTCCCGCCGGGAGCCCATGCACCATCAGGCCATCGGCGAGTTTACGCACCTTATGGCCCGGGTGGATCCCAAAAAGGTGGAAGCCCTGGTGCAGCTCGCAGCCCCGGCCACCCCTTCGGCTCCCGCCGTTCCCAAATCCAAAGCCGCGCCACCCCCCCCCGCGCCCACTCCCTCCCCTGCCCCAGCCGACAGCTCGCCTCCGCTGGACATCGACACCTTCTCCCAGGTGGATCTCCGGGTGGCCAGAATTCTGTCCGCCGCTCCGGTGGAAGGGGCGGACAAGCTGCTTCAGTTGACCCTGGACTTGGGAGATCTGGGTCAGAAGACCGTCTTTGCCGGCATCCGTTCCGCCTATGATCCCCAGACCCTCCCCGGTCGTCTGACGGTGGTGGTCGCCAACCTCAAGCCGCGCAAGATGCGCTTCGGAGTTTCGGAAGGGATGGTCCTGGCAGCCGGTTCCGGAGGCAATGAGCTTTTTCTGCTTTCACCCGACCTGGGAGCCACCCCGGGCATGCGCATTCGTTAGCATCTCAAAAGAAGGCAATCACGCGACATGGATATTCAGCCGAAAAAAGTGCTCCTCTTGACCGACTCGGGCACGGTCAATCAAATGCTCAAAGGTACGCTGACCAGTCACGGTTATGACGTGACCCTGCTGCAGTCCAGCAATGCCCAGTTCTTTCAGGCCATCGTGGAGTCCCAGCCGGACATCATCTTTCTGCGCACCGAATTGAACCATGCCAATGGCCTGGAGGTGTGCGACCGGATCAAGAAGGAACCCTCCCTGAACAAAATCCGGGTGGTGTTCCTCTCCTCCAATCCCAAGGTGCGGGAACAGGCCATCGAACACCACGCGGACCGTTTTCTGACCATGCCTTTTTCTCCAGCCGATGTGGTGGAGACGGCGGCGGCGCTTGCGGTGGTCAAGCCGGTCATCCTGTACGTGGATGACAGCGACCTGATGCATCACACCGTGGTTCCTCCCCTCAAGGAGGAGGGCTACGAGGTGATCGAAGCCTGGGATGGCCGTGAGGCGACTGAAATCATCGATGAACGGGATGGTCGCCTGGATCTGATCCTTTCCGATGTGGAAATGCCGGTCATGGACGGGGTGACTCTGTGCAAGACCATCCGTTCCACCCGGACCGAAGACATTCCGTTCATGCTGCTCACCTCCCTGGATTCGGCGGAGGCCGTGGCCCGGGGATTCAACGCCGGCGCGGACGACTACATCACCAAGCCGGTGCTGATTCATGAACTCCTCTCCCGGGTCAAGCGTCTGCTCAAGGTGGGACGCCAGGAGTTGTTGCGTCCCGAACGGATCCTGCTGGTGGACGATTCGGCGGTGATTCGCGGCATGATGCTGACCGCCCTGCGTTCCCATGGTCTGAGCGCGGACGCGGTGGAACATGGTGTCGCGGCTCTGGCCAAGCTCCAGGAGCGGCGTTATCACCTCATGGTCTCCGATTACGACATGCCCCAGATGAACGGACTGGATCTGTGCATGAAGATCCGTCAGGAGCCTTCCCCCTGGCAGCAGATGCCGATCATCTTCGTCACCGCCCGGGATGCCAAAGCCGATGAGGTGCGGGTCAAATCCCTCGGGATCCAGGCGTTCATCACCAAGCCTTTCAACGCCGACCGCTTTCTGGCCGAGACGGAACGGGTGCTCTCGGAGTTCCAACTTGCCCGGCAGAACCGCATGATCTCTTATTATTTCGCCGATCTGGCCAAAGGCGGCCAGGAGGTGCTGGCCAGCGATCAATTCCGGACGATTCTGTGTGTGGGGCTTAACGAATTTCGCGCCCTTTCCAAACGTCTGGATCCCAACACGCTGATTTCCGTGATGAATCATTATTATGCCGTCATCGGGAACGTGCTGGACCATTGCGATGTCCTGCTGGACAAGATCCAGGAGGACCGGTTGATCGTCTCCTTCGGCAATCAGGACAAGGGGGCCATGCAGGCCATCGAGTGCGCCCGGGCCATGCACAAGGCCCTGCCCGAACTGCAAAAGCGCGCCAATGACAACGAGATCCGACTGCAGACCGGGATTCACTCCGGACGTCTGGTGCTGGGCGCCATGGATCCCATCTCCACCCGTGACCGAACCATCACCCTGATCGGCGAGAGCGTGGATCTGGCCCGTCGGGTACAGGATGTGGCTCCTCCCGGGGATATCGTGCTTTCCGAAACCACCTTCGCCCTGGTGCAGTCTCTGGTGAAAACCCAACCCATGGGGTACGTCAAGACCCAGGAAGGGGCGATGCGGGCTTTTCAGGTCACGGGGTGAGTCATCCGAAAAATGAAGACTGGAGAAATTTCCCGGACGCTCCGGAATCCTTCCGACGCGGGAACCTTGCAGGAAGTGGTGGCCATTGTCGAGCGGGTCGAAGCCTTGGCCTGGACCGAGGAGTGGCGTGACGCGGCCCGGGAGATGCGTGTCCTGCGGGAGCGGTGGCAGGTTCTGGAGGGTCAACTGCCGGACTGGGATCGGGAACTGACCACCCGTTTTCGCGCGGCCCAGCAGACCTTCATGGATCGGCGCGCCGATTATTACCAACGCGGGAATGTGCGCAAGGGGACGGGGTTGATGGAGCGGTTGGAGAAAAAACAGGCGGATGTGGTGCGCATCAAGGAGGAGTTGCAGGGGTATTACGACTCCCTGGCAGACTTCGAAACCCGCATGAACGCCACGCCCCTCGAAGGTCACGGAGTGGCCATTCGCGCCTTCATCGGCGAGTCGATTGCCGCGTTGCAGGAGGAGATTGGCCGCAAGGAAGGGGAACTCGACAGGCTGGAACGGACCATTCCCGAGATCTCCAGCCGTTATTATTGCGTGGAGTAGCGCCGGGCCTTCACAGACCGATGCGGCGCAGCAGCAGTTGAAACAGTCGTTCGATGGCCATCATCAGCACGTTGCGTCCTGTGGGGGTCAGATTGACCCGGACCTGTTTTTTGCGCAACAGAAAGTAGATCACGCCACCGATGACAGCCAGGATGAGCAGAACGCGGAACATGGGGCGGACTCCTAAAGGGTGGGTGGAGCGCTCATGAGAAGACTGTGGGATCCCCTGCCCCGGCGCGCAGCACCTCCGGGGATGGTCCGGTGAGATCCACCACCGTGGAGGGGGCGGCGGGCAACATCCCCGCGTCGATGACCAGATCCACCAGATGATCGGTACGGGTATGGATCACGTAGGGATCGCTCAGGATCTCTTCGTTTTCGCCGGGAAAGCGCATCGAGGTGGAGAGCAGCGGTTCCCCGAGGCTTTTCAGGAGTTCCAGACAGATGGGATGATCGGGAATTCTCAAGCCGATGGTTTTGCGTTTGGGCAGAATGGTTTTGGGAACCTCCCGGGTGGCCTCCAGAATGAAGGTGTAGGGTCCGGGGAGAAACCGTTTCAGCAGTCGGTAGGTGGCGTTGTCCACCCGGGCATAGCGGGCGATATCCGACAGATCCGAAACCAGGATCGACAACTGATGAGAAGTGGGCAGATGCTTGATGCGCAGGATCCGTTCCACCCCCTTGCGACTGGAGATGCCGCAACCCAGGCCGTAGGTGGTATCGGTGGGATAGACGATGACCCCTCCCTCCCGGAGTATTTCCGCCACCTGGGTGATGAGTCGGGGCTGGGGGTTTTTGGGGTGAATGTTGATGAATTGCGCCATGGCCTGCAATACCCTTGATGTTCGACCGTTTTTTCCTTGAACCGCCTGCACCGGATCGACACCATTATTCACCACATCTGAGCCAAAGACAATCCATCTTGGGTCAGCTTCCAATTTCTTGTATGTCAGGAGAGATGCATGCCCGCCTATCGTTCCCGCGTTTCCACCCATGGCCGCAACATGGCCGGAGCCCGCGCCTTGTGGCGGGCCACCGGGATTGCCGAAGCCGAATTCGGTCGTCCGATCATCGCGGTGGTCAACTCCTACACCCAGTTTGTCCCCGGGCATGTCCATCTGAAAGATCTCGGGGATCTGGTCGCCGGAGAGATCCGGGCGGCTGGCGGCATTCCCCGGGAGTTCAACACCATCGCCATCGATGATGGCATTGCCATGGGACACGGAGGGATGCTCTACTCCCTGCCCTCCCGGGAGATCATCGCCGACAGCGTGGAATACATGGTCAACGCCCACGCCGCGGACGCCATGGTGTGCATCTCCAACTGCGACAAGATCACCCCGGGCATGTTCATGGCCGCGATGCGCTTGAACATTCCGGCGGTGTTCGTCTCCGGAGGCCCCATGGAGGCGGGCAAGGCCACCCTCGAAAATGGTACGGTGAGGAAGCTCGATCTCATCGACTCCATGATCGCGGCGGGGGACAAAGCGGTCTCCGATCAGGATCTGGAGACCATCGAACGCTCCGCCTGCCCAACCTGCGGCTCCTGCGCCGGGCTGTTCACCGCCAACTCCATGAACTGTCTGATGGAATCCCTGGGTCTGGCCCTGCCGGGCAATGGCACCCTGCTGGCCACCCACGGAGAACGCAAACAGTTGTTTCTGCAGGCGGGGCGTCTGATCGTCGAGTTGTGCAAGCGCTACTACGAACAGGAGGACCACACGGTTCTGCCCCGGTCGATCGCCACCTTCCAGGCCTTCGAGAACGCCATGTCCCTGGATATCGCCATGGGAGGCTCCACCAACACGGTGCTCCATCTGTTGGCCGCGGCCCGAGAGGGGGAGGTGCCCTTCACCATGGACGACATCGACCGCCTCTCCCGTCGGGTGCCCTGTCTGTGCAAGGTGGCCCCCTCCACGGACCGCTACCACATCGAGGATGTCCACCGGGCCGGCGGCATCCCCGCCATTCTGGGGGAGTTGCGGCGCGCCGGATTGTTGCACGACACCTGCGCCATGGTCCATGCCCCCACCCTGGCCGTGGCTCTGGATCGGGAGGATATCGCCTCCCCCAACGCCACCGAAGCGGCGAAAACCCGCCATCTGGCCGCTCCGGGAGGACGGATCACCACCGAACCCTTCTCCCAGTTCGCCCGCTGGCCATCCCTGGATCTGGACCGGCAACAGGGGTGCATCCGGGACCTGCGGCACGCCTATTCCAAAGACGGCGGACTGGCGGTGCTCTTTGGCAATCTGGCCCGGGAGGGGTGCATTGTCAAAACCGCCGGCGTGGATGAGTCGATCTGGAAATTCTCCGGACCGGCGCGGATCTTCCACAGTCAGGAGACCGCCTGCGACGCCATCCTTCAGGACCGCATCCACCCGGGTGATGTGGTGCTCATCCGCTACGAAGGGCCCCGGGGAGGACCGGGCATGCAGGAGATGCTCTATCCCACCAGTTTTCTCAAATCCAAGGGTCTGGGCAAAGCCTGCGCCCTGATCACCGATGGCCGTTTTTCCGGGGGCACTTCGGGTCTGTCCATCGGTCACGTCTCCCCCGAGGCGGCGGAAGGGGGAGTGATCGCCCTGGTGGAAGAGGGGGACCGGATCGAAATCGACATCCCCAACCGCACCATCCAACTGGCGGTCTCCGAAGAGACCCTCCAGAAACGGCGCGCGGCCATCCGCCGCTATCTGCCCGAGGGGCGGGAGCGTCCGGTCTCCGCGGCGCTGCGCGCCTATGCCGCCTTGACCACCTCGGCCTCCCGGGGCGCGGTGCGGGATTTGAGCCGGATTCCGCCGCTGCACGGCAACGGGGACGCCTGACGATTTTCCATGAACCTTTAATCTTTAACAAGTTCGAGTCAAGACCATGCTGCTGCATTTCCGTCTGTGGGCCAAGATCATGCTGGCGATGGGGTTGGCCATTGTTCTGGTGGGGGTGCTGCTGACCGCGGTCAACCTCTCCAACATGAACGACCTGATCCGGGAATCGGAACTGGGCGCTCTCAACGCCCATCTGAAATCCGTGTACAACGACATCGACTCCCTGAGCCGGTCCGCCGAAGCCATGAGCGCTCTGGTGGCCAACATTCCTCTGGTCCAGGAGAAACTCGCCAGCGATGACCGCAAGGGAATGGGGGAGCTGTTCATTCCCGGTTACGGCTTTCTGGCCCGGGAACACGGGGTGGAACAGTTCCAGTTTCACACCCCGCCAGCCACCTCCTGGCTGCGGGTCCACAAGCCGGAGAAGTTCGGAGATGATCTCTCCGGTTTCCGTCACACCGTGGTCGTCACCAACAAAAACCAGAAACCCACCCGGGGACTGGAAGGGGGCGTGGCGGGCATCGGCGTGCGGGGTGTGGTGCCGGTGCTGCATCAAGGCAGACATGTGGGTTCGGTGGAGTTTGGTCTCTCCCTGGGACAATCCTTTTTCGACATCTTCAAACAGATGAACGGCGTGGATGTCGCCCTGCACCTGCGGGACAAGGATGGCTTCAAGACCCTCGCCTCCACTTTGGGTCCGAAACCTTTGCTGGATGCGGATCTGTTGAAGAAAGCCATGGGCGGCGAACCCCAACTGGATCACCGGGAAATGCATGGGGAGGTCCACGCCGTCCTGGTGGCCAAGGTGGACGATTTTTCCGGGCAGCCCATCGGCGTGTTTGAAATCGCCATGGAGAGCACGGTTTATCTGGAGTCCCTCAAGTCCGCCCGGATCGGATCCCTGGCGCTGGGAGGGTTGTCCATTCTGTTGGGATTGCTGTTGGCCATGCTCACGGCCCGGCATCTGGTGAAGCGGATCGATACCGTGGTGACACGGGTCAACCGGGTGGCCGCGGGAGATCTGACCGCGGACATTCCCCTGGACGGCAGCGACGAGATCGCCGATCTGGCCCGGGCCACGGGCGAGATGCGGCTGAAACTCCATGAACTGGCCTCCCAGGTGGGGGCGCACGCCATTCAGGCCCATCGGGCCGCTCGGGAGATCGCCGATGCCGTGGCCGGGCAGGCCACCACCTCCACCCAGATGTCCTCTTCGGTGGCGGAGATCACCTCCACCATGGAGGAGTTCTCCGCCTCCTCCACCCAGATCGCCGAACAGGCCCGTTCGGTGGTGGAGATCGCCAATCAGACCCTGGAGGGAAGTCGCAAAGGCTCGGAAGCCATGCAGATCGTTCTGGGCCGCATGAACGACATCCGGGACGACCGCCAGAACGGCTTGCGGGAGATTGTGGATCTGGGTACCAAGTCCAAGCAGATCAGCAAGGTGATGGAGATCATCAACACCCTGGCGGATCAGACCCGCCTGATCGCCTTCAATGCCGCCCTGGAGGCCTCCAGCGCCGGAGAGGCGGGCAAACGGTTTTCCGTGGTCGCCAACGAGATACGTCGTCTGGCCGACAGCGTGACCGACTCCACCCGGGAGATCGAAGGGAAAATCAACGAGATCCAGGACTCCATCAGTCGCCTGGTGGTCAACTCGGAAAAGGGTTCCGCCGGCATCGCCGCCGGGACCGCCGCCACCACCAACACCGCCGAACGCTTGAACGAAATCGTCAAGGCCGCCACCCAGACCTCCATGGCCGCCCAGCAGATCTCCCTGTCCACCCAGCAGCAGAAAATCGCCAGCAATCAGGTGGTGGTGGCCCTGCGGGAGATCGTCACCGCCAGCTCCCATACGGCCCAGTCCATCACCCGGGTCTCCCAGATCAGCCGGGAGATGCTGGGACTCTCGGAGCGACTGGAAGCTCTGGTCCGTCAATTCAAGCTCTCCGAAGCGGGCTGAGGCAGCACAGGCATGATTCGCGTTCTCATTGTTGATGACAGCTTTTTCATTCGACAATTGCTGCGTCTGCTGCTGGAGGACGCGGGAGGGATCGAGGTGGTCGGCGAGGCTGCCAATGGGCGTCAGGCTGTGGACATGGCCCGATCCCTCAGGCCGGATCTGATCACCATGGATCTGGAGATGCCGGTCATGGGGGGGATCGAAGCCATTGAACAGATCATGTGCGTCAAGGCCATCCCCATTCTGGTGGTCAGCAGCGTGGCCGATGCCCGGGTGGCCCTGGAGGCCATGCAAATGGGGGCGCTTGAGGTGGTGGAAAAACCGGTGGCCATTCCGGAATCGGCCTCCTGGTTCGTAGACAAGGTGCGTCTGTTGGCCGGGGTGCCGGTGGTGACCCGGATGCGGCAGACCAGAACCTCCAAACCGGCCTGGCCCCCTCCCGCCACCCACGATCTTTGGAGCGGGTTCGGTTCCCCCCGGGTCTTCGCCATCGCCTCCTCCACCGGCGGTCCCCAGGCTCTGGCCCGGATTCTGCCCGCCCTGCCCCTCGGTTTTTCCTGTCCGGTGGTGATCGCCCAGCACATCTCCGACGGCTTTGCCCGGGGCATCGTGGAGTGGCTGGGCAACATCTGCGCTCTGCCGGTTCGGCTGGCCGCCGACGGGGAGCCGTTGCAGGCGGGAGTTGTTTATGTCTCCCCTTCCGAGTCCCATCTGATCGTCACATCCGCCCGTCGCATGGCTCTGGCGCCCCGGGCTTCTGGCGACATCTACCGGCCCAGTTGCGACCAGTTGTTGCGTTCCGTGGGGGAGGTGTTCGGTCCACGGGCCATTGGCATCATTCTGACCGGCATGGGCAGCGACGGGGCTTCGGGCATCGTGCGCATCCACGAAAAAGGGGGCCTGACCATGGCCCAGGATGAAGGGAGTTCCCTGATTTTCGGCATGAATCAGGTGGCGATCCAAACCGGTACGGTCCATCGGATCCTGCCGGTGGATCTGATCTCTCTGGAGATGATCCGCCTGGCCAATGCCGAACAGGGTCCGGGGGAAATCGGAGGCCCGCCATGAATCTGGATCCCGAACCCTTCAAGATCCTGATCAGGAACCGTTGCGGTCTTTGTTTCGAGACCGCCAACGAAGAGAATCTGCTCCACGCCCTGAACGAACGCATGCAGAGTCTGGGGATGGGGCCGGACGGCTATTTTGTCCGGTTGAACGCCAGCGAGACCGAATTCCAGCAACTGGTCAACCGGCTCACCATCAACGAGACCTATTTCTTCCGGGAGCCGGAACAGATCCGTCTGCTGGTGGAACACCTGGTCCCCCGACTGCTGGCCAGGGGAAGTGGTTTGCAGCCGCTGCGCATCTTGAGTGTCGGTTGCTCCTCCGGGGAGGAGCCGTATTCCCTGGTCATGGCCCTGATGGAGCGGTATGGAGAGAGCGTCTCCCGCCTGTTCACCTTTGCCGCCTGCGACATCGACAGCGCGGTGCTCGACAAGGCCCGGCGCGGTTGCTATTCCGAATTCTCCTTCCGCAGCCTCAGTCCGGAGCTGCGCGCCAGGTATTTCCGGCAGGAAAACGGCGGCTGGTGTCTCGAAGAGCGGATCCGGAGGCTGGTGGATTTTCAGGAATGCAATCTGCTGTCCGAGGAACCCGCCCGGGTCATGCGGGGGGTGGATGTGCTGTTTTTCCGCAATGTCTCCATCTATTTCGATCCCCCCACCCGCCGGCTCGTCCTGGACAGGCTCGCGGCCATGCTGCAACCCGAGGGGATCCTGATCGTGGGGGCATCGGAGACTCTGGCCAATGATCTGGGTGTGCTGCATCTGCTGGAAGAGGCGGGATTGTTCTATTTTGTCCGGAACCCTTTGGTCCGGGATCCTGTGGCGCCACTTCCCTGGCCCGGGAGAGATTGTTCCCTGCCGATGACAGAACCTGAGGCCCCCTCCCCGGCTTTGGTCTCTCCGGCCAGGTTGCCTGATGCGGATTTCGATGTGCAACAGGCGCAGCAACTGGTCCAGGAGAAACGTCATGACGAGGCCCTGCGGCTGCTGGACACCTATCTGGCCATTGCCCCGGAGCATGCCGGGGCCATGCTGATCAAGGCCCATCTGCTGGTATGGCGCAAGGAGTTCGCTGCCGCCGAGGCGCTGGCCAGACGGGTATTGGAGAGCGATTCCCGTTCCATCGACGCCCTGGTGCTTCTCGGTCTGCTGGCCAAATGGCGTCAGCAGAACGATGTGGCCATCGACTGGTTCAAGCAGGCGGTCTACTGGTGTCACCACTGCTGGCCGGCGCACTATTATCTGGCGGACATCTACCGGTCCGGAAACGAAATCGAACGGGCGCTGCACAGCTACCGGGTGGTGATGCAACTGTTGAATGACGGGACCACGGAGACCGGTTTGCACCATCTGGCGTTGGGTCTGCCTGTGGCGGAGATCCGCTTTTTGTGCGAACACCAGTTGAGCAGGCTTGGCATGCCCACGGGTCGCGGAGCGGCGGCGAGGCAGTCATGGCCATCGACCTGAAAAAATTCATTGGCCGGTTCGTGGAGGAGGCCCGGGAACATCTGCGTCAGATTCAGGGGGGGCTGCCGATCCTGGAGGCTGGAGACCAGACGGCGCTGCACGCCATCTTCCGTTCCGCCCACACCATCAAGGGTTCCGCCCGTCTGCTCAAGCTGGAACCGGTCACCGCCATTGCCCATCGGGTCGAGGATGTGATGGCCCTGCTCCGGGACGGGACGCTTGGCTGCTCCCCGGAACTGGGAGCGTTGCTGCAACAGGCCATGGACGCCTTGTCCGGCATGGTGGACCGTCTGGCCGAAACCGGCGACGGGAGCGCGTTGTCTTCCCCGGATCCCGCCCTGCTGGCGGCACTGGAAGCGGTGGTCACGCAACACTCCACAGAACTCACGAGTGCCGTGACCGCCCCGGCTCTTCCGTCTCCCTCCCCTGCCCCGTCTCTTGCGCCGCCAACGCCACCCCCCCGGGAGAATACCGGAAGCAACGCCCCGCGACTGCAACAAAGCGAAACCGTGCGGGTGCGACTGGGGAAACTGGACGAATTGATCAAACTCATGGGAGAACTGGTCTCCAGTCATGCCCGCATGCGTCAACGACTGGTGGAGATCGATCTGATCGATCACCGGATGGCGACAGACGCGGATCATCCGGCTGCCATGGATGTCCACCGGTTTGTGCAACAGTTGCGGGAGGATGTGCTGGATCAGGAAAGCCTCATGGCGGAGTTGCATGACAAAACCCTCATGATGCGCATGCTGCCATTGGCCATCGTGTTCGAACCCGCCGAACGGCTGGTGCGGGATCTGGCCCGCTCCGTGGGCAAACAGGCCATCTGCGTGGTACACGGCGCCGAGATCGAACTGGATCGCCGGATCATCGACAAACTGGCCGATCCGATCATTCATCTGATCCGCAACGCCATCGATCACGGACTGGAGAGCGTCGATGCGCGCCAGACGGCGGGCAAACCGGCGCAGGGACGCCTCACCCTGGCGGCCCGGCAGGAGAGCGGCTGGGTGGTCATCGAAGTGAGCGACGATGGGGCGGGCATTCCCCTGGACGGGGTGCGCCGCCGGGGAGTCCAGATGGGCCTGATAGCCGAAGAGAAGGCCGCGACCCTGACGGAACGGGAAACCCTGGATCTGATCTTTCTGCCGGGATTCTCCACCAACACCCTGGTCACGGATCTGTCGGGGCGCGGGGTGGGCATGGATGTGGTGCGCCAGACCATTGTTGAGGATCTTCGGGGGGGAATCGAGGTCTCCACCCGTTCCGGACACGGCTCCACCTTTGCTCTGCGCCTGCCCCTCTCCCTGGCGGTGATGCGGGTGTTGCTGGTGGAGACGACGGGCATGACCTTCGGTTTTACCGCCCAGTACGTCAGCGAACTCAAGCGCGTACCCGCCGAGGCGGCCTTGACCCTGGCCGGACGAGAGGTGATCATTGTCGGCAACGAGTTCGTGCCGCTGGTTGCTCTGTCAACGCTGCTGGATCTGCCGGGTCCACCGGCCCGTCCGTTTGGACGGGCGTCCATCCTGGCCGCCGGCCTGCTGACGGTGATCGTGGTCGCCCGGAACGAAAAGCTCGCCCTGGTGGTCGATGCCCTGCTGGATGAACACGACATGGTGATCCATCCCCTGCCGGAGTTGATCCGCAAAATGCCCCTGGTTGCCGGTCTGGTGGTGACCGGCAGCAACGCGCTGGTCAGCGTGCTCCACCCCCCTGCCCTGCTGGAACGGGCCAGGCGTCTGCGGGGTGAACCGGCACATCCGGCCATGTCGGATCCGGAACCGATGCGTCATGACCGGGTGCTGGTGGTGGACGACTCTCTCAATACCCGGGAGATCGAAAAGGATGTTCTGGAGGCCTGCGGCTTTCGCGTCACCCTGGCCGAGGACGGACCCGACGGCTTGCGCCAGGCCATGGAAGGAGAGTTCGACGCGGTGCTGACCGATGTGGAAATGCCGGGCATGGATGGCTTCACACTGACCGAACGACTGCGCAGCGAAGAGAAATATCGCAACAAACCCATCGTGATTCTCACCTCCCGGGAACGGGAAGAGGACAAACGACGCGGCCTTAAGGTCGGCGCGGACGCCTATCTTGTCAAGGGGGATTTCAGTCAAGGCAACCTGGTGGATACCCTGCGTCAGCTTCTGGGCTGGCGTGGTCACACTCAATAAGGAGGGGATGGCATGCGCATTCTGGTGGTGGACGATGATCCTGTGGCCGGAGAGATGGTGCTGGCCGTGCTCGAAGGACTGGGGCACGAGGCCCAATTGGTGGAAAACGGTGTGGAAGCCCTGGCAGCGGTTGACAGCCAACCCGATTTCGGGATGATCATAAGTGACATGAATATGCCGTTATTGTCTGGCATCGATCTGTTCCGGGAACTGCGGGAACAGAAAAATGCCATTCCGTTCATTCTTCTCACCGGTGACGAACCCGCCGGACCTCTGGCCCGGGAACCCCGTCTGGATGCCTGCCTGGTGAAGGATTTCACTCTTGACGAGAGTCTTCCGGCCATCATGTCGGAAGTTCTGGCACGCCCGGGTCACTCTTGAACAAAGTTTCAATGGAAACTTCCGTCTATGAACACTCCCACCCCTTCGGTCCAGGAAAGAATCGCCAAACTGCGCGCCACGTTTGTCGAGCAGTTGCCGGAACGCATCACCCAGGCCCGCGTCCTGTTCGCCCGTCTTCGGGACAATCCCAAAGATGCCGTCCTGCTGGAGGAGATGCACCGCTTCTTCCATGGAATCAAGGGAACTGGCCGGTCGTTCGGTTTCCGGGATCTGGGAGTCGCCGCCGCCCAGGGAGAGACATGGACCATCACCCCGACGGATGATCCGGGCGGCGCGGAATGGCTGGACAGACTGGAAGAGTACCTGGATCTGATCTCTTCCATCGCCGCTGAGGTTGCCGGACAAAACGGTGCTGTCGGCAGTCCGGACGCCTCGTGGAGTGTCCATGGCTCCTCGAATGAAGCGGATGGGTTGGATCGTCGGGGTCGTCTGGTCTATCTGTGCGACGACGACCGGTTGATTTTGGATCAGCTCTCCACGCAACTCCGTTGTTTCGGATTCAAGATCTTGACCTTCACCGATCCCCTTTCGTTGCGGTCTGCGGTCATGGAACGTCGTCCGGATGTGTTGATCATGGACATCATGTTTCCCCTGGGGCATGACGCGGGTACGGAAATTGTGGATCGGTTGAAACTGGAGACCGGTCAGACCATTCCGACGATCTTTCTTTCCGCCCGCACCGACTTCGCGGCACGCCTGGCCGCAGTACAAGCCGGGGGCGAAGCCTATTTTCACAAGCCTGTCCGGATGCTGGAACTGGTCTCCATGGCAGACACCCTGACCGGACAGCAGTTGGTGGATCCCTTCCGCATTCTGGTGGTGGATGACGAACCGGAAGTGGCCGCCTTTCACGCCCTGATCCTGGAGGAGGCGGGCATGGTGACCAACACCCTCTCCGACCCCTCCCGCATTCTGGAGGAGTTGCGGGATTTCCGTTCCGATCTGGTGCTGATGGACATGTATATGCCCTCCTGTCACGGTCGGGACCTGGCCCGCATGGTCCGTCAGGTGCCGGATCATGTGGGATTGCCGATCGTGTTTCTTTCCGCCGAGACCGACCGGAAGAAACAGGACTCCGCCATGCGCATCGGCGCCGAAGGGTTTCTGACCAAGCCGGTCAATCCGGATGAACTGGTCAGCGCAGTGACCATCCGGGCCGAACGGATGCGCGCCTTGCGTTCCCTGATGACCCGGGACAGCCTGACCGGATTGTTCAACCATACCACCACCACCCAACTGCTGGAAAATGCCATCGCCTCTTCCCGTCGGGGAGGCGGGACATTGTGTTTCTCCATGATCGATATCGATCGCTTCAAATCGGTGAACGATACCCATGGTCATCCGGTGGGAGATCAGGTGATTCTGGGGCTCTCCCGGATTCTGCATCAGCGTCTGCGCAACTCCGATGTGGTGGGACGTTACGGGGGCGAAGAGTTTGCCGTGATTCTTCAGGATGCCACCATCGAAAGGGCCGCCCGATTGATCAACGAATTGCGACTCGATTTTGCCCGGGTGGTGTTCCAGTCGTCCAAGGGAAATTTTTCCTGCACTTTCAGCGCCGGGATTGCCAACATCTCCCGACACGGCTGTCTGGAATCCCTGCGGGAGGCGGCGGACCGGGCCCTGTATCTGGCCAAGGCCAATGGTCGCAATCGGGTGGTTCTGGATTGACTCTCTGTGTTGGTTCGATTTTCTGGATCCATGGCTACATGGTCCCAATTGTCACCACATTCCTCCTTATCGGGGGTGCACTGTTCCTCTTTTTTGGAGCCTGCCCGCTCCATCCATGCCATCTCAAGTTTCATTCTTTCAATAACAGACGGATCAGAGTATGGTCATGTTAACTTAAGGCATCACCCGCAAGGCCACACCGGGCAATTCGAGGAATTGATGTCATGTGTCCGGCTCATTTCCGTCTAGCCAGCGAAAAAGCATTTCCGCCAGATCGTGGTTGCGGATAGGTTTGCAAAGAAAGTCGTCCATGCCGACGTCCAGGCAGCTTTGCCGGTCCTCCTCCATGGCAAAAGCGGTCATCGCGATCACCTTGAGCGGAGTTCGTCCGGTTTCCCGTTCCCTCTCCCGCAGGATCCTCACGGCAGTCAGACCGTCCATTTCGGGCATCTGGACATCCATCAGAATCAAGGCGTACTCCTTGGCCATGATCATCTCCAGGGCCTCGCGACCGTTGGCGGCAAGATCGGGACTGCATCCGATTTTTTTGAGCATTTTCAGGATCACCAGTTGATTGAGCGGGTCATCCTCCACCATCAACACCGGTATTCCCGCAAGTCGCCTTTCCAGTCCGACGCCGGAAAAGGAGACCGATCCTGACAGCGCAACCGATACCGGAGCGATCTCCTGAACCGGCTCCAATCCATCCCGAGTCGGAGTGTTCTCCAGAGTTGGCGCGGGAATGGAAAAACAAAAAACACTGCCCTGGCCTGGCGTGCTTTCCGCCCAGAGGGTTCCCTGCATGACCTCCACCAGCCTCTTGCTGATGGCCAGTCCCAGTCCGGTGCCACCGTATTTGCTGTAAATGCTGGCATCCGCCTGCACGAAGACCCCGAAAATCGCCCCGAGCTTGTCCGCCGGAATGCCAATGCCGCTGTCAACGACAGAAAAAAGCAAACGGGACTCCTGAAAGGCGGGATCCTGTTCCACGACGACCCGGATTCCACCCTGCTCGGTGAACTTGATGGCATTGCCCACCAGATTGATCAACACCTGACGGATACGCCGATAATCGGCCTGCACCGCTCTGGAAACCGATGGCATGACCTGGCAGGCAAGCCGCAAACCCTTCTGCCGTTCGGCGGGCACCCGCATGATGTTGTAAACGCTCTCCAACAGATCCTGCGGCGAAAACAGCTCTGCCTGCATGTGGACCTCGCCGGCTTCGATCTTGGCCAAATCCAGGATGTCATTGATCAGGGTCAGCAGCGCCTGACCCGAATCCTTGATGATGGTCATCGCCTGGGCATGATCTTCGGGCAGCCGTTCCTGGCTGATCAGGTCCGCCATGCCGATGATGGCGTTCATCGGGGTGCGAATCTCGTGGCTCATCATGGCCAAAAACCGGCTTTTGGCCTGGTTGGCCTGCTCTGCGGCGATCTTGGCCCGGCGCAACTCCTCTTCCACCTTCTTGCGCTGGGTGATGTCCCGCAGGGATGCCAGATAGGCCGTCTCCCCCTCCCACTGGATCTGGGCGACCCGCATTTCCACCACGCGACGTTCCATGCGGCCCACCGGGACAATATCCAGTTCGGTGGTCTCGCCGGTCACCACCAGAAAGCCGAACTCATCCCCCACCCGCAAGGCGCGCCTGCCGAAGATTTCATCCACGGCGGGATTGCAAAACCGCACCATCCCGGTCCTGTCCACCACCAGAATGCCGTCAACGACCTTTTCCACCAGATGACGAAAGCCCGACTGGCTCTCTTCCAGCTGTACGTGGGTGCGGTGGCGTTCGATGGCGTACTGCACCGAACGGGAGAGAAAATCACCCGGATCCATCTGCAGTACGGTCTTGACCAGGAAATCCTGGGCGCCGCATCGCACCCCTTCCAACGCGAGCGCCTTGTCGTCCAGGTTGGTCAGAATAACGATGGGCAGGCGGGGGTGGGCAACCCGCACCGCATGCAGGGTTTCCAGTCCCTGGCTGTCGGGAAGATTCAAATCCAGCAACACCAATTGGAAGCACTCTTGGTCGAGTACCTGCAATCCATGACGCAGCGTGTCGGCATGAGCCACCCGGAAGCTGTCCAACAGGCTGCCTTCAAGCAGTTCCCGAATCAGTTGCGCTTCTGCCGGGTGGTCCTCGATCAACAGGATGGCGATGGCGGAGGGTAACATGATCAGACTGCCTGCTTCTTGGCCATTTTGATGCGATACATCTGGGCATCAGCCTCGCGGATCAACTGCTCCAGATCCTGGGACGAATCCTTGTTCACCTCCACATGACCGATACTCAAGGACAAACGAAAAGCCCGTCCCGGACGAGCGTTGTTGCGCGCGATCTCCCCTTCCAGACGGGCGAGGATGTTGTCGGCGGGATTGTTCTTCTCCATGCACAACGAGAGCGCCAGAAACTCGTCGCCGCCCAACCGCGCCAGAATGTCCGACTTGCGGAACGCTCTGCGCATGATCGTCGCGGTCTCAATCAGGGCCTGATCGCCGAATTTGTGTCCCAGAGTGTCATTGATCGGCTTCATGCCGTCCAGATCGATGAAAAACAACAAAAACCGGGCGTTACTGCGCTGGGTGATGGTCAACTCCTGGGATGCGAGCAGAAAAAATCCGCGCCGGTTGTTGAGTCCGGTCAACTCGTCCTCCATGGAGAGTTGCCGCAACTGCTCCCGGAGCCGGACATTTTCGGTCACATCCCGCAGGGAGACCAGCAGGGCGTCCTGCTCCTGCCATCGGGTGGCCACCGTGCGCATTTCGGCGATACCCAACTCGCCGTTCTTGCGCATCACATCCAGTTCGGTGACGTTGCCGGAGACCACGGGAAATCCGAACGGCAAACCGATCATCTCCTCACTTTCCCGGCCAAGCAGCAGGGTGGCGGAGTGGTTGACAAACTCCACCCAACCCTCGTCCCCCAGAATCAGGATACCATCGACGCTCTTTTCGACAATCGACTGGAAGCTCTCCATGCTGGCGCGCAGCGCTTCCTGCAACCGCTGATGTTCGGAGATGTCCTGGGCGGCGCAGACGTAGCCGTCGATCTCGCCGTCGCGGGAGCGCAACGCGGAAACCGAAACCAGCACGGGGATCTTCTGCCCCTGGCCAGACAGCAGCCAACTTTCCAGATTGCGGATCGCCCCCTGATGGGAGACCGTCAGCATGCAGGCGTCCATCCAGGGCGGACCTTCCACCAGAATCTCCCCCACGCCCATGTCGCACAGCGCGCGTCGGGTGTAACCCAGCAGATCGCAGGCCGCATCATTGACCCGGGTGATCCGGCCATGGCCGTTGATCACGAGGACCGAGTTGCCCATGACATCAAGGATCTCCTGCAAGGCATCCCTGTCGGCCATGGAGTTGGCCATCGTGACCACGATCCGGTCCAACTGCCCGACCGGGATCGATACAAAATCTGCCTGAGTGTTCATGCCGTTGCTATCAGAAAATCTTGTGGTTCATTGGGCCGAGAGGATGACGGGCGGGTGTGCCGAATCCAGGTGAACGGGTTTCAAGGAGATGCCCACCGTTCATGGCGCACATCCGGGCCTGTCTTTGCCCTCTTCGGCGATGGCGAAGAAGGTCCGCAGATGGGCGCTGTCGGAGAGGTCCCCGATGATCTTGAAGGTGGGTGGGGGGGAGACCCGCACCAGGGCCGGGACCGCAATGATGCGATCCACCTCGGCCCGTTCCGGGGCTTGCAGGATGTCCACCACCTCCAGTTGCACATCATCCGGACGCAGATACTCCTGGATTTTCCTGAAATTGTCCCTGGCCCGTTGGCCGGAGGGGGTGTCACCCACCACATAGAGCCTGAACTGGTACAAACCCGCATCGTTCATGCCGACCGATTACGCCCCTGGGCGCACTCCCTATTCAGATTCAGTGGGATGCCCCTTCCATCCCCGCCACAACGTCTCACACTTCCGGCAGCCACATCAATCCTGAAACATGCCTGAAATGCGATCCATGCTCTCCACGTTCAGATACTCCGGCTTGCCGGTGAGAATCCCCACGATATTGCGGAACGGCTTGCCGATGTGCATCCCCTGATGGTCGATGGTGAATTCACGGATCTCTTTTTCGTGCATGGAGCCACGCATCTTCAGCACCGTCACCCCGCGGCGCATCTCCCCCAGCATCTCCACATAACGCAGCAAAATGATGGTGTCGGTGATGGAGGAAAAGTGCGACTCGGTCACGGACGGCCCACCCATGAGTGTGGCGGTGGTGGCCGTGAACAAGCCGGGAATCTCCCGGTGCTTGACGAACGAGGCCAGGCTGATCATGAACTCCCGGAATCCCCGGTTGGTGCCCACCCGTTCCATGGCCGAAACGCTGTCCACCGCCACCCGGTCCGGTTTGAAAGAGTCGATCTCCTGTTTGATGGAGATGAGATGATCCTCCAGTCCGGCGCTTTCCGGATAGGCGCAGACCACCCGCAGTTGATTGTTGCGTTCCAACGCCTCGAAATCGATTCCCCAGCCGTTGGCGTTGCGCAGCAGTTGTTCCCGGCTCTCTTCGTAGGCGAACAGCAGGCACTTTTCCCCCTTCTTGGCACCGCCGTGGATGAATTCGGCGGTCATCAGGGTCTTGCCGCAACCGGTGGCGCCGGAGACCAGAATCAGGGAATCCCGAAAAAACCCCCCGCCGCACATCCGATCCATCTCCGGGCTGCCGGAAGGCACCCGCATGCCCGAGGAGCGTTGTTTGAGTTCGATGGCCGACAACGGAATGATGATGATGCCCTGATCGGGCAGCACCGTGAATGGATATTCCCCTTTTTGATGGGTGGTGCCGCGAAATTTCAGGATCTCGATGGTCCGGCGGCGTTTTTCCGCCTCCAGCACGTTGCGCAGGATGATCACGTTGTCGGCCACGAACTCCTCGACCCCGAAGCGGGCGATCTCGCCGAACTCCTGGGTGCGTTCGGCGGTCATCACCGCCGTGACCCCCATGCCCTTCAAGGCCGCGCTCAAACGTCGCAACTCCGCGCGGACCAGCGTGGCGTTGTTGAACAGGGTGAACACCGCACCCAGCGAATCGATGGAGATTCTTTTCGCGCCGATGGAACGCACGGCGTATTCGATGCGGGCCAACAATGCCCCCAAATCGAACTCGCCGGATTCGATGGTTTCGTGGCCCGGCTGGGGAGATGCGTCCACGAAACGCCATAGGTTCTGCTCCTCCCACTCCTGGATGTGCCAACTCATGGAGAGCAGATTCTTGCGAATCTCCGCAGGGTGCTCTTCGAAGGTCACGAAAACCCCCGGTTCGTTGGATTTGCGGATCCCCTCGGCGAGAAACTGGGCTGCGAAGACCGTCTTGGCGCTGCCGGCGGTACCGGTGATCAGAGTGGTGCGCCCTTTGGGCAGCCCTCCCTGAGAAATGAGATCAAACCCCTCGATGCCGGTACCCAGTTTCTCGACGGGTATTTTGGAATTTTCCTTGGACATGATCTTGCTCAATCCTCGTGCGTGATGAATAAGCGATCTGTTGCTACAGTTTCAGTTCCATTGGAAGCAGATCCAGACCCAACAGCACCTTTTCGGTGTCCGTCAGATCGCCGATGATGCGTCGCAACGGCGGCGGCAACACCTTGATCAGAGTCGGGGTGGCCAGAATCTTTTCATCCTCGGCCAGTTGCGGCTGCTCCAGGATGTCGATGACCCGCATCTCGTAGCGGCCATCCAGATCCTGCGCGCAGATGCGCCGCAGATTCTTGATGGCGCGTTCCGAACGGGGCGTATGACCAGTTATATACAGTTTCAATAAAAATTTTTCGTTTTCGCTCATGCCAAAAATTCCCCCTGATCCAGTAACCCCGCGACTCGCACAGGGAATTCATCCATCGCCACCCATGGCGTAGGGACGATAAAACGATACCAGATGTCCCATCAACTCGAAGGCCAGATAACGGCAATCCTCATGGATCGCCTCGTTCTTGACAAGATTGACAGGTTCCTCCCTCTGTTCCAGGGTGGCCAGATAGATGTCCACCACATCCCTGGGTCCGCAGCGCAGGAAGCCGAGTTCGGCGGCGATCTGTTTGACTTCTTCGGAGATGTTGTAGACCACCTTGTGGGTGCGCATCTGGATCTGTCGGTCGAGAACCGTGCCGAATCGGGAGACAAGATTCACAAAACGGTCCTGATAATCCCGCTTCAGCTCCTGGATGCCCAGCATCTGCGCCGCAACCCGGCTCAGATTCCTTTCGGACAGCCGATCCAGCGAGCCTTGTTCCCGCTGGCGCCGATCCTCCTCCCGAACCCGTTCCAGGGCCAGATTCAGGGCGTGACGTTCCAAGGCGTAGCGGATGGAGCGAAACAGCAGATTGCCATCGATGGTGTTCTTGACCAGGTAGTCCTGGGCACCGCTGCGTACCGCCTGAATGGCCAGGAATTCATCGTCCAAACCAGACAGGACGATCACCGGACAGGCGACAGCGTGGTGACGAATCCGCTCGAAGGTCTCCAGCCCCACGGAGTCGGGAAGGTTTAAATCAATGAGCAGGATGTCGAACGAACCTCCTTCCAGCTCCTGCAGAGCCTGGGAGAGTCGCGTCACCTGGCTCATGATGATGCGGGCGGATGGGAAAGAGGAGTGTTGTCTTCCCATGTCCGCCAACCACTCGTTGAGCAGAGAAGCGAAACCGAGATCATCCTCGACCAGCAGCACCCGAACAGTCTGAGCCACCATGGAAATCATGTCCGTCAAAAGCCGTCGCCGTTCTTGGGCGGCAGTTTCACCACGGAAAACCAGAAGTTCTCCACCGATTTGACCACCGCGAAGAATTGATTCAGATCCACCGGCTTGGTGATGTAGCAGTTGGCGTGGAGCTGATAGGTGCGCAGGATGTCCTCTTCGGCCTGGGAGGTGGTCAGCACCACCACCGGAATGGCTTTCAACTCCGGATCCGCCTTGATCTCCTCCAACACCTCCCGACCGTCCTTGCGGGGAAGGTTGAGATCCAGCAACACCACATCCGGACGGGTGGCATCGGCGTATTTGCCCTGCTGGCGCAGATAGGCCATGGCCTCCTCGCCATCCTCGACCACGTTCAACCGGTTGAGCAGCTTGCTGTCGGCCAGCGCCTCGCGGGTCAACTCCACGTCACCGGGGCTGTCCTCCACCAGGAGGATCTCCACGGCTTTGGCAATTGCTGGATTCATCTTGATTGTCCCTCCGGCATGGTTTCCAACAACCCGGATGTCGCCAAACCGCCACGGCCCCCAGGACACTCAACGCGAACGATCATTTAAAATATACCTCTTTTGGAGTGTATTGTCCACACAATCATTCATACGGACGGGCTGGAATCCAGGATGGAAAAGCTGAAGGTGCTGCCCTGGCCCGGTTGGGACTCCACCCAGATGCGGCCTCCATGACGCTCGACGATCCGTTTGCACATGGCCAGTCCGATGCCGGTACCTTCATAGCGTACTCTGGAATGAAGCTTCTCGAAAATCAGAAAAATCCGTTCCTGGTGCTTCGGTTCGATGCCGATGCCGTTGTCCTTGATGGCAATCACCCAGGCCTTGTTTTCACGGGATGCGCACAGGTGAATGCAAGGCGGGGAGTCACCGCGAAACTTCATGGCGTTGCCGATCAGGTTCTGCAACAACTGCCCCATCAACACCGGATTGGCCTGCAGCGTGGGAAGCGGATCGTGCGTGACCACGGCACCCGTCTCCTGGATGGTCGGCTCCAGATGGGTCAGGGTCCGTTCCAGCACCGTGTTCAGGTCGATGGAGACCCGTTCGGATTCGCTGTTGCCCACCCGCGCGTAACTCAACAGGTTATTGATCAGGCTCTGCATATGGTTGACGCCGTCGATGGCGTTGAAGATGTATTTGTCCGCCTGTTCGTCCAGGCGGCCCTGGTAACGTTTTTGCAACAACTGCACATAGCCGGTGATCAGCCGCAGCGGCTCCTGCAGGTCATGACTGGCCACATAGGCGAATTGCTGCAGATCCTGGTTGGATCGGGCCAGTTCCCGGGTGCGCTCCGCCACCCGCTGTTCCAGTTCCAGATTCAGCGCCTGCTGCCGTTCCTCCATGCGCCTGCGCTCGGTCACGTCCCGGAATATGCCCAGAATCACCTGGCGATCCCCCAGGTTCGTCACCCCGGCGCGGATCTCCACCGGCACCAGCGTCCCGTCCTTGCGCACCACATCGACTCCGGACAGCAGGCCGTTGCCCAGCAAGACTTGCTCTTTGAACAACTGCTGATAGCGTTCGATCTCCGTGGCGGGATGCAGTTGACTCTGGTGCATCCCGATCACCTCGGCGACCGTGCGTCCCAGCAGTTCCCCGGCCATGAGATTGGCGTCCACAATGAGGCCGCTGTCGGCGTCCGCGATGAGGATGGCGTCGTTGGCCGACTCGATGAGCAGACGGTAACGCCGTTCGGAGCGCGCAATCATCTCCAGCGCCATGCGGGCGTCGGTCACGTCACGGGACATCAGGACATACCCGGTCAACCTCCCTTGACGGTCCAGAATGCCAGAGGCGCGCGCTTCGATCATCCGTTCCGAGCCATCTTCCAGAGTCTGTCTGATGTCAAAGGGGTGTTCGCCCTGCTCCTTGACCACCTGGATGCCGTGCGTGAAACGTTTCTGATCGACGCCAACCTCCTGATGGATCTCTGCAACGGTTCTGCCCAGCATCTGCTCGGCGGCGCGACCATACAATCTTTCCGCCTCCGGGTTGAAATACTTGATGACAAAATCAAGATCCGTGGCAATGATCGCCAGGTCCGTGGATGTGCGCAGGATGTTGTCCAGATGCACCGCCTTTTCCTGCAAGGCGGCCTGGGCCTCGATCAGCGCCTCACGGCTCTCCCGCAGGGCGGCGGTTTCCATGAGTTGCTGCACCATGGGGTGACCGATCCGGTAAAACAGGAAGGTTCCAATGACGATCACCATCATGCCGATGCCCGCCACCTGCAAACCGGCGCGCAGGAACGGGCGGCGCAACTCCTCCATATCGATCTTGGCCACCACCCCCAGATTCAGGATCGCCACCGGTTCGTGGGCGGCCAGCACCGTGACGCCCCGATAGTCCAGGCCGATCAGCACCCCCGATTCTCCCTGCAACGCCTGGCGCATCGGCGCGGCGCGAGGGGAGTTCATGGGTACCGGCAGGGGTTCGTCCTGATCGGCGTGACGATGGCGCAGTACGAAGACGATGTTCTCCCCATCCATCTTCCCCATGGTGAACTCGCCGGTCTCTCCGAACCCCTTGAACCGGTGATGGGCCTCCCGTACCTGGCGCATGACCGTCTCTTCCAGATCGGCGGGGTCGAACGCCACACCATGAGCGGACAAATGGGTCATTTCATTGCGGGTGATCGCCTCGATCATGCGGGCATGACTCTCCACGGTCTGCCGCAAACGCTGACCGGACTGCGTAAAGGAGGTGTCGTAGAGGATGACGATGGCGACGCCGCTCATGAGCAGCCCCACCGCAGCCATGATCGCCATCATCAGCAGCATGCGCGCGGTTTCCGGGGATTTGCCGAACCGTATCATGGCGGTCCCACCCCGACAGGAGGGTCGGGAAGCGCAAACCGCACCAAGGCGCCTGGTTCATGACA
Source organism: Magnetococcales bacterium (assembly GCA_015232245.1). GTDB lineage: Bacteria > Pseudomonadota > Magnetococcia > Magnetococcales > Magnetaquicoccaceae > Magnetaquiglobus. The sequence continues at coordinate 39,232 of JADGAB010000003.1, forward strand.
CGGGTCCACCCAGATGCGGCCTCCATGACGCTCCACGATGCGCTTGCAAAAAGACAAGCCCATGCCGATGCCGGGATACTCGGTACGCGGGTGGAGTTTCTGAAAGACGACAAAGACCCGTTCGGCAAATTTGGCCGGAATGCCAATGCCGTTGTCGCTCACCGAGACCACCCACCCGGTCGCCTCCCGGCTGGCCAGCAGCCGGATTTCCGGCGGCTCTTCCCCTTTGAACCGGATGGCATTGCTGACCAGATGCCGAAACAGCATCGCCATTTGCGCCGCATCCGCCACCACCTCCGGCAGCTTGTCCCGAAGGATCCGCGCCCCGGACAGGCGCAACTCGGTCTGCAGGTGATGCAGAGCCTGATCCAGGGCGTCATCCAGGCAAGTCGAGACAAACGGGGCGCCGCGGGTTTCTATCCGGGACAAATCCATCAGACCATGCAGCATGATCTGCAATTGACGGACGCCGCCGGTGATGTAATCGATGTAACCGTCGGCTTTGTCGTCGATGGTGCCGCGATAGCGGTTTTGCAGAAGCTGGACATAGCCGGAGACCAGACGCAGAGGTTCCTGCAAGTCGTGGGATGCGGCATAGGCGAACTGCTGCAGATCGTGACGGGCCTGTTCCAGTTCCCGGGTGCGAAAGGCCAATTGTCGTTTCAATTCGTCGCATTCCTTGATAGTATGGAACATCACCTGCTTTTCCGCTGAAACCTGGTTGACGGTTTCCGGTTCCTGCAATCTGTTCATCACGCTTCCCTAATTGTCCATCGGGTCTGAAAATGGATTTCGGTTCATTCTCTTCCGATTCCAGATTGCTGACAAGCCCAAGCTTGCGTTGACTGCCGAATTCTGCTATTAACCCTACAGAAATTTTCATGTTTTATATCCAATTCTATAAGGCGAAACAAAATATGGGGGCAAACCGGACCAACGTGCTGCTGGTGGAAGACAACCCGGCGGAGGCCGAATTGATCCAGGAGATGTTCAATGATCTCGGTGCGCAACAGTTCCGTCTCAGTTGCGCACCGAAACTGGGCGTCGCCCTCGACCGGCTGAACGAGGAGAGGATCGATGTGGTTCTGTTGGATCTGAACCTGCCCGACAGCATGGGACTGGAGACCTTGAACCGGTTGCAGATGGTCTCCAGGGGGGTGCCGGTGGTGATCCTGACCGGCATCTCCGATGAGGAGTTGGCCATGCGCGCCATCCAGGAGGGCGCCCAGGAGTACCTGGTCAAGGGGGAGGTGGTTGACGCGGGACAACTGTTGATGCGCACCATTCGCTACGCCATCGAGCGGAGCCGAATCCAGAACGAGCTGCGCCTCAAGCATCAACAGTTGGAAACCAGCACCACGGCCTTCAAGAACGTGGTGGAACGCAACCGGGACGGCATTCTGGTGGTGGACCAGCATGGCCTGGTCCGCTTTGCCAATCANACCGTCTCCTCCCTGTTCGGTTGGCAGCACCTCAACGACGGTTTTCCCTTCGGCCATCCCGTGACTGGTGGGAGTTGCGCGGAGTTGGATGTCATCAAGCCGGATGCCACCCAGGTCATCGTCGAGATGTGCGTGGCCCCGACCGAATGGGAGGGGCATCCAGCCTTCGTCGCATCACTCCGGGACATCACCGAACACAAACTCACCGAGGAGCGGCTGCGCCAGGCCAAGGAGTCGGCGGAGGCTGCCAATCAGGAGAACCAGCGCGTCCGGAAATACCTCCAGTCCATCATCGACGCCTTGCAACATCCGTTTTATGTTGTGGATGTCGCCGATTACCGGATTGCCATGGCCAATGCCTTTGTGAATGTCGGCGACGGCAAGGCAACCTGCCACGCAACGACCCATCGCTCCGCGACCCCGTGCAGCGATGCCAACCATCTCTGCCCCATGAGTGAAGTAGTCCGCACCCGTCGGCCTGTGGTGGTGGAACACATTCACTACGATTCACAAGGAAAACCCCGCCATTTCGAGGTCCACGGCATGCCCATGTTCGACGAGACGGGCAACGTGACCCAGATGATCGAATACTCTCTGGACATCACCCAACGAAAGCAGTTGGAGGATGATTTGCGCCTGGCCGGAATCGTCCTGAACAGCGCCAGCGAGGCGGTCATGGTCACGGACTCCGCCAATCGGATCATCATGATCAATCCCGCCTTCAGCCGCATCACCGGGTATGAACCCGACGAGGTGCTGGGACAGGATCCCAAAACGCTGCAGTCAGGCCGTCACGACGCCACCTTCTACATCGACATGTGGAAGCGGCTGCTGTCTGGCGGTCGCTGGGAAGGGGAGATCTGGAACCGCCGCAAGAACGGAGACATCTACCCGGAGTGGCTCTCCATCGCCACGATTCGTGACCAGCGGCAGGCGGTGGTCAAGTTTGCCGCCATCTTCACCGACATCACGAAACGCAAGGCCGACGAGGCCGAATTGCGTTTTCTGGCCAACTACGATCCCCTCACCACCCTGCCCAACCGTGTGCTGTTCCGTTCCCGGCTGGAGTGGTCGCTGGCCCGCGCCAAACGCGACCGGCGGATGCTGGCTCTGTTCTACATCGATCTGGACCGCTTCAAGTGGGTCAACGACACCCTGGGA
>JADGAB010000400.1 GCA_015232245.1 Magnetococcales bacterium
GATCGGTCCTTGGCCGGGTAGCCCCAGGGGTTCAGGGTGTGGCAGATGAAGGCGCGGAAGAGTTGGCCGGTTTCGGTCGGCAATTCCGCCATGGTGATCACCTGATCGACGATGCCAGGCAATTCCAGACCGGTCTTGGAACCCTCCAGTTGCAAGGCGAAATAGGGGCGGTTGAAGTCGTCCAGCAGTTTGTTCAGAATGCCCACGAACCAGATATTCTTGTTCCTGGTGTGTTGGATGTGGGTCAACCAGCTGATCATTTCCTGACCCAACAGTCCGTAGGCACCGCGCAGATCCGGCTTTCCGGTTTTTTCACTGAACGCTTGTGGTTGCCCTTTGCACCACTGAAAGCATAGCCGCGCCGCCACCGTAATCGAGTCGAAGTACAGCGTTGCATACTTGTCCAGAACGGCAGGATCGCCGAGCCGGGCCACTGTGGCTTGGTAATGGGCGGTGCTGTAATACTGATCGTTGCGTAGTGCCGGATTGGGTCCGCCGATGAAAACGGAAAAGTCTCTGATTTCATCCCAGGTGCGAGGGCGCAGGGTATCTCCCGGCCAACCTTCGACGGCCAGATCGCCGGCTTCCATGTCGATGAACAATGTGGTCTGCGGGTCCAGTGTCCAAAGCTGAGAGGTCTTGCCAATGCCGACCGGCCCGACGAGAACCCCCTTGATGCCGTGCCGCTCGGCCATGCGCTGTTCGGCAGTGACGATTGGGAGGGCGCACATCATGCGGCTTCCTTCAGATCAATCTCTTCGACCGCCCACTGGGTCACGACGAATCTCCCAAAGGGGCCTTTGCACGCTGGACGGAAATCACCGAGGCCAATTCGGGAACCGGCGGCATCCACGATCTCGCGGAACAACTTGGTGGTGATGAGTCTGTCATCGAGGAGCACCGTGAACCGCAGTCGCCAATCCTGGAAACAGGGGCGATGGGAGAGGATGCGTCCGCCGGTGGAGGGAATGCGCACGGCCCGGGTGTCCACCATCCACGGTTCCCTGTGCTCCAGGGGCAATTCGATCTCCTCAATGGCGACGCATGCCGGGATCAAGGACGATTTCTGGGTGGTGATGAGGGACTTGCCCGCCTTGAAGAACCGTCCGGCATCAATGATGGCCCGGAACAAATTGGGGGCCGGGACCATGGATTTGCCGTCATGGCCGATGTAGAGCCTGCTTTCGGCGATCTCGCGGGGCGTGCCCTTGTTGCCCACGATGCCGGTGCGCGTTCCTTCCGTGGCGGCCATCTGGGCCGCATCGGTGAAGCGGTTGCAGAGCAGCGGCGTCATGCCTTCGATGCTAATTGTGAGTCGTTTCATGAGTATTCTCCATGGTTGTTGAGGTCCAAAAGATCAATCAGTTTTATTAAATCCGCGCTTTGCCGTGCCTTGCCACGCACTGCCTTGCATTGCCGATCCCTGCCGAGCCGCACCGGGCCTTGCCTAGCCCCGCCTTGCCACGCCTCGCATTGACTTGCTAAATCTCAAAGCAGAGTGAGCTTGAAGGAGGCCTTCCCCTGCTTGACGGTGCGGGCCGGTTCAAACACCCGGCGGATGCTGTCCGGCCAAGAGGTGAACTTCCGCTCATCCACGTCATAGACGGTTTTCACGTATTGATCGGGGGTGTCCCCGGCTTCCCGGATGGTCTGGACGATCCCGGCCAGCTTCTCCTGATCCCACGATGGCCGTTTGGGAAGATCCATGGCGATTTCCACCGCGCCATCCTGAAAACGGATCATGCCGAAATCCTTTCCTCCCTCCCGGCGGATGGTGGCGGCCTGGTCACCGAAGCGGCGTGCGAAAACGCCATCCAGCAGGTCGTTGACAAGTTTGATCCGGCACATGGCCTCGGCAGCTTCTTGTTGAAGTCGAGCGAGTTCCTCAACAGGCAAGGCGACGACTTCACCAAGTGGCATTCGCCGCAGGTGATCAATGGTGATTGAATTTTCCATCTTTGCTCCAATTTTAAATAATAAAGGTTGATAAAACCGACGTGCAGCATCCTGGACATCGGCAACCATGTGCGATCATTGATGGCGCAATGCTCTTGGAAGACGCCTCCTGGAAAGCCGCACGCTAGGCCCGCCAGGAATCGGGCTTTTCGGACCATGAATCCTATGCGTGAGGGTCTCTCACCCAGTCGGACAACCAACTTGGGAGGCTGGGAATGCCGTGATCGGTATCAGGTGCCGCAGATATTTTTCTTCAATGCTACGGGCAGCATGCTCAGGATCCACATCCATCAGATCGCAGATGAACCCAAACCCGCCTGGATCCATTGATCGGCTCCGGAAATACCGCTTCAGGTGTATCACCTCGGAGCGAAAGATCGGGTCGATCCACAAGCTTGGATCCTTCCTGACTTTCCGGATCAATGCCCTTGCGTCCTTCACCGCGAGATCCAGGACAGCCGTCCACAGAGCCATTTCCTGTTTCGTGCTGTGTGTGCTTGTTGGACCTATCATCTGGAACATAGGGTGCTTGGTAATCTTTACTTGGTTGTTTTTATTGCCTTGTTCGCACATCAAAGCACTCCCATTGTTTCCCTGATGTTGATCAGATTCGAGCGGACGCTCAGGTTCTCCTCATCGA
>JADGAB010000401.1 GCA_015232245.1 Magnetococcales bacterium
TTCGCCCCTGGACCCCACCAAGGGCTTCGCCCCTGGACCCCACCAGGGGGATAATCCCCCTGGACCCCCACCAGTAAATATTCAGAAACGCCCCCAATCTCTCCCCGGCCACCCGGCCACCGACCACCCCGATCAAAACCCGGGCCTGCTCCCGAACCCGCTGCTCCAGCCAGGGCGACAGACCGACCAACGGATCCCGCCAGATCGCCAACCCCCGGGACTCCTCCCCCGGATTGTTCCAAAGCACCCCTCCCAGCCATAGCCCCAGAGCGATCCAGGGATGGCGATGTCCCTGATTGGCCAACACCATGGCCAGAATGTAGGCCGCCTGCAGACGCATGCCGTCCAGCAACGCGGACAACGCCCGAAGAGCTTCGGAAAGATCCCCAGCCGCAACATTCGCGCAGGCGATCACCCCGGCCAGATTCTTCGCCTCGTCCGCGGCCACGATTCGGGCCAGCAGACTCTCCCCGGGTGGCTGCTGCCGATGCCTGCGGACCGTACCGTTCCAGCACCGGGAATCCTCCCCCAGATGACACAACCGGTCCTCCTCCGCCAGCCGGTTTGCGTACAGGATGTGCAACTCCTCCAGCGTTCCCCGCCAGCCGCCACCTGCCGAATCCAGCCCGATGGCGATGCGTTGATAGATCTCCAGATTGGCCAAATCCGGCCTGGGCAGACGGTCCGCCAGAAAATCGGCCCGCATCTCCACAAACAGATCCTCCAGATGCCGGGCCAGAGCGGTCATGTCGAAGAGCACGCAATGGGCGCGTTGCCCCTCCAGCCGGTCGCGCAACTCCCGCAGCCGGGAGGGGTTCAATCCCAACGCCACCGCCTGTTCCACATACGCCTCCGGGGTGGCGCAGACCAGCTCTCCCAGTCCGGCGGCGCTCACCAGACTGCCGCACACCCGGGAGGGAAAAGAGAGCCCGGCCATGGTCAGAATCGGTATCCCCATCCACAAGGCATCCGACGCCGTGGTATGGGCCCCGTAGGGGAAACAGTCCACCACCAGATCCACCAGGGGATAACGGGCCAGATGGTGTTCGTTGGGCAGCAGAGGCGCGAACAGCAGCCGCTCCGGATCAACGCCCCGTTGCGCCGCCAGCTCCCGCAGCCGGTCCCGGGCCGCGTCGCTTTCGTGCAGCAGCCACAAGACACTGCCCGGCACCCTGTGGAGAATCTGGCACCACAAATCCAGCGTGAAGGCGGTGATCTTGCGCACCCCGTTGAAACAACAGAAAACAACCCCCTCTTCCGGCAACCCCACCTCCTGCCGGGTGGGACGTTCCGCGGCCACCAGGCGTCGGGAGTCGTTGGGCTGATAGCAGGGAAGCCGCTTGACCTGTTCGGTATAGAAAATCTCGTACCCGGGGGGAATGATGAACGGATCGGCGATGATGTAGTGGTGATAGGCCGAACCCATGGTGCCCGGATAACCAAGCCAGTTGACGATCACCGGCGCGGGCCGCATGGAGAGCATCTTCAGGCGGGCAGACAAGGTATAGCCGTTGATGTCCACCAGGATTTCGATTCTGTCCGCCAGAATCCGCCGCGCCGCCGTCGCGTCATCCAGGCCGGTCAGCTCCCGCCAGTGGGGAGCGGCGGCGCGGATGCGGCGCTGCAGGGGATCCTCCGTGGGCTGACCGGTGTAGTAAAAATAAAGATCCACCCGGGCCGGATCGTGCCGTTCGAACAGTTCCACCATCAAAAAGCCGATGGCGTGCAGACGCAGGTCCGAGGAGAGATAGCCCACCCGGGGCCGGGGAGCGGGAGAGGCCCGCAGGGCGGCATGCTCGGCGAGAAAATGTTCGGGCGCGTGGCCGATGTCTTTGTTGTTGTACAGACCAGCGTTGGCCAGTTGCATGAGGGGATCGTCGGTGTAGGCCGCCAGGGACAACGGAGCGAAACCGGTCAACAGATGCTCCTTGGCGCACTGGGCGAAAGGCTCGATCACCGGCCATTTGCACTGCTGCTGCCGGGAGCTGATCCAGTGCTCCATGGCGTTGTGTTGATGAGGATTGATCTCCAGACTCATGCGCAGCGCCCACTCCACCGAGGGGGCGTCCCCGACCCGACCGATCTGCTGCAAGGCGGAGTTCTTGAACCCCAGGGTTTCGGGATTCAAATGGGCCAGACGCTCGGTCAACTGTCGCCAGCAGTCGGCGGCGGCCTCCGGAGAGATCCGTTGTTCCAGCACATTGCCCAGATTGATGTAGGAGGGGCAGAAATCCGGATTGCGGCGCAACGACTCCTCATACGCCTGCTGCGCCCCGACCGGATCCCCCACGCCGCTCAAAGTCACCCCGAGGTTGTAGTACACCAGATAGAGCAGCGCATGGTCCGCATGGCCCGCCACCCAGGCCGCGTACATGGCCCGCATCCGTTCGATCTGGCCGTCCCGCACACACCCATCCGCAGTGGTGACCAGCGTCGGAATGTCCCAATCCTGTTCCATGCTCACCACGCTCCCCTCTCTTGCGGGGCGCTCAACCCCTGCCACATCCGGATCACCCGTTGCGCAAGCGCAGGATCGGCCCACCCCCCCCCCCCCACCCCCCCCCCCGCCGGCCCGCCCCAATCGGCGGCCCC
>JADGAB010000402.1 GCA_015232245.1 Magnetococcales bacterium
TTTGGTTAGGATATGCCTGAAATAACGAAAGTCAACAAAATTCTGTTCGTCCACGTTTAAGTGGGGTGGTACCCTTTGCATCGGCAGGTCAATCGTGGTTGGCATGGGCTGGCTCCTGGGGTTTTGGTTGACCGCCGGGAAGCCTTCCCCATGAAAGATGGGCAGATGTTGCGGGAATCGATCAAACCAAAGACCCACAAACCGGACAAACCGCAGATCATCAGCGTGCCGAACAAGTCCAAACCCCGCAGAGAGGATTGGCTTGGCAGTTTGCGTGATCGGTGGCAGGAGGGACACCGATGAGTTTCACCCTGGCAGAACTGGATGCCTTAAAGCAGGCCTATGCCTCCGGGGCCTTGCGTATCAGCCATGAAGGCAAAACCGTCGAATACGGTTCCGAGGCCGACCTGCTGCGTCGTATTCGCATGATCGAAGGCGAGCTTGCCGCATCCTCCGGCACCACCCGCTCCACCCGCACCCGTTTACAATTTTCCAGAGAGTGATCCCCATGAAAAATTGGTTGGACAGTCTGGTGGGCATGATCTCACCAGAGGCGGCGGTGCGTCGTGCCCGCGCCAGGAATGTCATTCAAGCACTGCGCCGTGGTTACGATGGCGCCAAAACCGGGCGCATGACCAGCGGCTGGGTCACGGCGGGCACCGACGCCAATGCCGAAGTTGCCATGGCATCGGTACGGTTGCGGGACCGGGCCAGAGACCTGGTGCGCAACAACCCCTATGCGGCCAAGGCCATCATGACCCACGCCTCCAGCATGATCGGAGCTGGCATCCGGCCCCGGCCCAAGGCGCAAACTCAAGAACTCGACGACCGAATCACCGACCTGTGGGAGGAGTTCGCCGAGCAGTGCGATGCGGATGGCCGCACCACCTTCTACGGAATTCAGAATCTCATGGCCCGCAGCATGGTAGAGAGCGGCGAGTGTCTGTTGCAACTGGTACGGCGGCCATCGTCATTCGGACTGCGGGTGCCGCTGCAGTTGCGGGTGCTGGAGTGCGACCATCTGGATGGAACCTCGGACCGGGATCTGCCCGATGGCGGGTTCATCCAGCAGGGCATCGAGTTTGATCGGTTCGGCAGACGGGCGGCCTATTGGGTCTATCCCCGCCATCCGGGCTCGACGAGAACCGGCTTGTCCAAGAGCATCCGCATCCCGGCTTCGGAGATGCTGCATCTGTTCGACCGTCTGCGCCCGGGTCAAAACCGGGGCGTCACCTGGTTCGCCCCCGCCCTGCTGCGGATGCGCGACCTGGATGATTATGATGTTGCTGAGCTTGTGCGCAAGAAAATGGAGGCCTGCTTCGTCGGCTTTGTCATCAATCCGGAACCACCGGCAGGGACTGGGGGCGATGGCGAAGATCCGGTCAAACAGGTCGAGAATCTGGTCCCCGGCATGCTGGAGCATCTCCCTCCCGGGCGTGACATCCGTTTCGGGCAGGCCCAGTACACTTTGAGCCAGGATGGCAAAATGTTGTCGATCTTCATCCCGGTGCAGTTCAAGAGACGCGGAGGCCGGAAAATGATCGTGGCTCCTGATGGCGTCATCGGCATGCGTGCCGAACGGGATGAAAGCATGATACAGGCCGTGGCCAAGGCGTGGAAGTGGCGCCAGATGTTGGACCGCAAAGAGGTGTTGAGCCTGTCGGAGATCGCCGCCAAGGAGAAGATCGGAGGGACGTATGCCGGTCGGGTCTACGACTTGAGCCTGCTTGCGCCGGATATCGTGGAGGCGATTCTGGACGGCAGGCAGCCGGTGGGTCTGTCGCTGCGGGAGCTGGCCAAAGGAATACCTCTGGCTTGGGAGGAGCAGAGGGTGAAGTTTGGATTTGGGGGGTGACGGGTGTCTTTGTGTCACCACGGGCCCAACCCCGGCCAAGGCGACAGGAATGCCACCAAACCAACCGGCGCGAACGTGTGGCCACTGGTGGGTGCGGGGGCGCGATATTTCCGACTCCACCCACTCCAACCCGCGCCACGTCTCAACTCCACTCGCCCACATGCGCTTCCAGGCAATGTCGGCGGTCGGCAGTCGCCAGAAATGGCAGGGGAACACTGCCGCAATTCACCTTCCACCTCCTTTGACACGTAATGTGTCCATCGTCAAAAAATTTCGCAACTTCATACGATTCCCATTCTTACAGTTTGATTTGGGTCGTCCTTGCCACCCGGTCGTCGTCCAAACTGCTCCTAAAAAATATCCAATGAAATCGCGAGTAGGGTTAACTCCACTCACCGGCCCTGAGTGGAGTCGGAATGGAGAAGAGAGTCCGAAAGGGAGAGTCCTGGAGCCAGAAATGGCCATGGGAGGGCAAGAACGGGTGCGGTGAATTCTCCGACGCCGTTTATTAACCTTTGAATTTGTTGGGAGATTTTGGCAGGATGTGCCGGAGAGTCAACAACTGAAGAATGCGAGTAAAAACTAATTGGCGGGGCAAGACGACCCATATCAAACCAATTCTCTGGCCTGTGCATAAAATTTACCGGAGAATTTCGGCGGTGCCTTACGTTAACCTAACAGGTCGGGATGGAAATGAAATCCACTCATGAACCGTCCATACATGATCA
>JADGAB010000403.1 GCA_015232245.1 Magnetococcales bacterium
AAAGTTGACATCCCGAAATGGGAGCGGTTGCCAGCCTCCCTCAAAATTCGCGCAACAATTCATTGATGCCGGTCTTGGAACGGGTGCGTTCGTCCACGGTTTTGACGATCACCGCGCAGTAGAGATTGGGACCGGGTTCGCCATTCGGCAGGGGTTTGCCGGGCATGGTGCCGGAGACCACCACCGAGTAGGGGGGGACATATCCCAGATGGATCTCCCCGGTGGACCGGTCCACGATGCGGGTGGATGCCCCCAGATAGACCCCCATGGAGATCACCGATCCCTTGCCCACGATCACCCCTTCGGCCACTTCGGCCCGGGCGCCGATGAAGCACTCATCCTCGATGATCACCGGATTGGCCTGCAGAGGTTCGAGCACTCCGCCGATTCCGACCCCGCCGGAGAGATGGACGTTCTTGCCGATCTGGGCGCAGGAACCCACCGTGGACCAGGTGTCCACCATGGTGCCGGAGTCCACGTAGGCGCCGATGTTGACGTAACTGGGCATGAGCACCACCCGGGGGGCGATGTAGCAGCCCCGGCGCGCCATGGCCGAAGGGACCACCCGGATGCCGGCCTCGCGGAAGCGCTTTTTCTTCCAGTCGGAGAATTTCAGCGGCACCTTGTCGAACCAGCGCACGTCCCCGGCGCGGATGGCGTCGTTGTCGTGGGTCTTGAAGAACAACAACACCGCTTTCTTGACCCATTGGTTGACCACCCAGCCATGGATGGCGTGTTCGGGCATGGGGGCGTCCTCCGGAACCCGTTCCGCCACCCGCAGCCGTCCCTGATCCAGATCGTCGATGACCCGGAGAATGGAGTGACGCAAGGTGGAGTCGCAGTCGGGTCCGATTGCGGCGCGGAGTTCCCAGGCCTCCTCGATGATGGTTTGCAGATCCGGCACTTGTGAGGTCTCCTTGAGCTTTGGGGTCATGGAACAAACCGTGAACGTTTTTGCCTGTGTGCGACCGGCGACATCAGGTGAGCAGTTCCCGGGCGCAATCGGCGATGCGGAGCATGGCCTCCCGGTTTTCCTTTTCCGGAGCCACCAGGGCCACGCGGATGTTGGCCTCTCCCGGATTGCCCGTGGCGCCGGGATGGGTGGCGTGTCCCGTGGAACGGCTCAGATAGGCGCCAGGGAGGGTGGTGACATTGTAGCGCTCATAGAGACGATGGGCAAACCGTTCTCCGCCTCCCGGAACCTTCAGCCACAGATAGAAGCCGGCGTCCGGGGCCTTGACGGGCAGAATGGGCGAGAGAATCTCCAGGGCGTCCGCCAGTTTGCGGCGATAGATGGCGCGGTTCTCCTCCACGTGGGTTTCGTCCTGCCAAGCGGCGATGGCGGCGCGCTGGATGAACGGCGGGGTGGAACAGCCGGTATAGGTGCGCAGTTGCAGATATTTTTTCAGAATGGCCGCGTCACCGGCCACGAAACCCGAACGGGCCCCGGGCAGATTGGAACGCTTGGAGAGGGAGTGAAAGGCCAGACAGCGTTGCAACGCCTTGCGTCCGGAACGCCAGGCGGCCTGGAGAATGCCGGGGGGCGGGTTTTCATACCAGATTTCCGAGTAGCATTCGTCCGAGACAATGACGAAATCATGACGGTCGGCCAGTTGGATGAGAGTCTGAAGCCGCTCCAGAGAGAAGGCCGCTCCGGTGGGATTGGACGGAGTGCACAGATAGAGCAGTTGCACCCGGTCCAGCAGGGCAGGGGGCAGGGCGCCGAAATCCGGGAGAAACCCTTCCGATTCGCTGGCGTTCATGTAGACCGCCCCCCCCAGGCCCGGGTACTGATTCTGGGAGGCCTCCACGGGGACGAATACTCCTCGGTCAGCATCGTCTTCAAGTGGATGGAGATCCTCGACACCCACCATTCGGGCATGTTCCACTGGCGCATCGTTCCCCTGGTCAATCCGGACGGACTGTTAAGAGAGAACGCCCAGCGCACCAATGCCCACGGAGTGGACCTGAACCGCAACTTTCCCACCACCGACTGGCACCGGGAGAGCCGGGAGTACTGGATCAAGAAAACCAACAGCGATCCCCGTCGATTTCCCGGTCCCGCCCCGTTGAGCGAACCCGAATCCCGCTGGGTCGCCGAGGAGATCGAACGGTTCCGTCCCAACGTCATCGTCGCCCTGCACGCCCCCTTCGGGCTGTTGGATTTCGACGGCCCTCCCACCACGCCGCCGGAACGGCTGGGAGCGCTTTTTCTGACCCTGTTGGGCACCTATCCCGGCTCCCTGGGACGCTTTGCCGGCATTCAAAAAAAATTGCCCATCATCACCATCGAACTCCCCTTCTCCGGCGTGCTGCCCAACCCTTCTGAGATCATCACCATGTGGTCCGACATGGTTCAGTGGATCCGGGGACACGTCCACGACCGGGGCCAGAAACGACCCACCTATATGGAACGACAACTGCCATGAACCCACGCCTGAATCTTCTGGAACCCTACCCCTTCGAGAAGCTGGCCGCCCTGCTCGCCAACACCACGCCGGCTTCCCATCTGACGCCGATCAACCTCTCCATCGGCGAACCCAAACATCCCCCTGCCCCCTTTCTCCTGGATGCC
>JADGAB010000404.1 GCA_015232245.1 Magnetococcales bacterium
AGAAAGGGCATTGCGAAGCCATTCCCTTGGCGCGTCCCGCAAAGAAAAGAACTCCCGAGGGAGTATAACGGCTTCCGGGCGCTCCGGCAAACTCAACCCCGGAGAAATGCCCGGAGCAACCCCCGGGCCTGCTCCAGAGGCGCCAGAGGGTCATCCAGACGGATCAGGCCGGACTCCCGTTTCAACCAGGTCTCCTGGCGCTTGGCGTAACGGCGGCTCTCCTGCTTGGCCAGGTCGATGGCCGCGGCCAGTGGCATCGATCCTTCCAGACCGGCGAAGATCTGGCGATAGCCCACCGCCTTCATGGCCGGCAGATTTCTGTCATAACCCGCGTCCAGCAGACTTTGGGCCTCCTCCAGCAGACCTTCGGCCACCATCCGCTCCAGACGGGCCTCGATGCGGGGATAAAGCAGCGCCCGGGGAGGCATGAGGGCCAGTTTCAGCATCCGCCACGGCGGGGGCGGGGGCTGTTCCTGCTGCCAGCGGCTTAAAGTCAGGCCCGTGGCCGTGTAGACCGAAAGGGCCCGCAGAATGCGCTGTCCGTCGTTGACGGTGATGCGTCCGGCGGAGTCCGGATCCACCTGTCGCAGACGCTGATGCAATCGGGGCCAGCCCCACTGGTCCGCCTCGGCGCGGATGGCGGCCAGCAGGGTCGGATCAATGGGCGGGGTCAAAGCCAGTCCCTGTTCCACGGCCCGCAGATAGAGTCCGCTCCCTCCCACGAAAAGCGGCGTCACCCCCCGGGCGTGCAGGGTGTGAATTCTTTCCCAGGCCGCCTCCCGGTAGCGGTCCGCGGACCAGGGTTGATCCGGATCCGTCACGTCCAGCAGATGATGGACCACCAGCCGTTGTTCTTCCGGGGTCGGTTTGGCCGAACCGATGGTCATGCCCCGATAGATCTGTACCGAATCCGCGTTGATGATCTCCATGCCCGATTCCCGGGCCAGGGTCAGCCCCAGGGCGCTTTTGCCGGAGGCGGTGGGACCCATGAGAAAAATCACGGGGATTTCTGGAGGGGTTTCGTGATACATTGCCTTGGATATCGTTGAGGGTTCTTGCTTTGAATCTGGGAGAAATTCATGTCACTGGAAAACCGTATCATCCTGGTCACGGGCGCGGGTTCGGGTCTGGGTCGGGCCGTGGCTTGCGCGGCGGCGGCGGCTGGAGCGCAGGTGTTTCTGTTGGGCAGCCGGCAGAAGCCCCTGGAGGAGACCGATGACCTCATCCGTCGCGCCGGAGGCGAGGCCGGGATCGTCCCCTTGAACCTGGAAACCGAACTGCAACGGGTGCCGGAGGTGGCCAAGGCCCTGTTCGAGCGCTTTGGTCGTCTGGATGTGTTGATCAACGCCGCCGCCATGGTGGGCCCCCGCACCCCTCTGGCGGTCCACTGTCCGGCGGACTGGGACGCGGTGTTCCGGGTGAATGTTTCCGCCCCCTTTTTCCTCACCCGCGAGCTTCTGCCGTTGCTGAAGAAAAGTCCGGCGGGCCGGGTGATCCAGGTGGTCTGTCGCGAGGGGCTGGAACCGGCTCCGTTTCGTGGCGCCTATGGGGCCTCCAAGGCCGCTCTGTGGCAGATGACCCGCACCTGGGCCCAGGAGATCGCCCATGGCACGGTGCGCATGAGCGCCGTGGATCCCGGTCCCATGGCCACCGCGCTGCGGGCCAAGGTCTTTCCCGGCGAGAATCCCGCCACCCTGCCCACACCCGAAAGCGTGGCCGGAAGGTTTCTCGAACTGGCCTCGGCCACCTTCAGGGATGCCCATGGGGAGTTGTTGCAATATAAATGAGATGATGGGTGGCCACAAAGGGGTGTTCCTGCTGCCGCAACACCCGTCGCAGGGCTCCGGGGGAGAGGGGACGATGACCCGGGATCGGTCGCTGGGCGCCGATCTTGCGCAGGCTTTGCAGAAATTCCAGGGCCGAGCCGTGTTCCATGGCGAACCGTTCCTCTTCCAGGAGTTCCGGAGCGAGGGTTTCCCAGGCGCGTCGGGAGGGGTACTCCGGCATGCCGTGGCCAAGGCCGGCTTTGCGGCAGAGTTCGCGCCACTCCGGGAAGCTCTCCTCTCCCAGGGTGGACAACACCAGCCATCCCCCGGGTCGCAACCAGGCCCGCATGCGGGCGAAACTTCCCAAAGGATCCATGAACCATTGCCAGGTGAGATTGGCGACGATCAGATCGAACCCCCCCCGCACCCCCGGACGTTCCCCGTCCATGACCACCCAGTGGATGTCCGGATGCAACGGAGTCAGCCGCTGGCGTGCCACCCGCACCATGGCTTCGGAAAGATCGGTCAGACAGAGCCTTCCGGCGGGAAACAGCTCCAGCAGATGACGGCTCATCAGACCGGAACCGCAGCCGATCTCCAGGATCCGGGCGGTGCCGGGCAGGTGCAAGGCGACGATCCTCTGGCGCAACTGCCGGGCCGCGTGGGCCTGGGCCAGGGCGTGGGATTCATACTGTTGCGCCACCGCGCCGAATGCCGCGGCCACATCCCGGCGGACTGTCATGGCCCGCAGGCGTCCGCAAAGGCGCTTACCAGATCGGCGCACTGCTCGGGCCGGGTCACAGGGA
>JADGAB010000405.1 GCA_015232245.1 Magnetococcales bacterium
ATCCAGAAGGGCCGAGGGCTCCATGGGGTGGTTTTCCGTAGTTGCCGGTTACTGGACCATGCGGGGGATGAGGTCGAAGAGTTTGGCAAAGTAGTCCATGATGGTCTCCATCATCCAGGGGAGGGTCAGGGAGAGGGCGAAAAAGGTGGCCAGAATCTTGGGAATGAAGGTCAGGGTCATCTCCTGGATCTGGGTGACCGACTGAAACAGGGAGATGATGATACCCACCACCAGGGCGGTCAACAGCATGGGGGCGGAGATCAACAGGGCGATTTTCAGCGCCTCGTTCACCAGTTCCAGAACCGCGGTCACAGGCATGGGGTGGTGCTCCGTAGCAGTGAGAGATGAAGTGCATGCATCATCGGGTCATGTTAACCCAATCCAGGCGCGCTGCCAAGCCGGAGGTCCGGATTCATGAACGATCCAGGGAGTCGGCATGGATCAACTCATAGACCTCGAAGACCGATATGGCCATGGCTGCCATGATCGGACCGAAAAAAAGTCCCAGAATGCCAAACTGCATCAGTCCGCCAAAGGTGGAGAGCACGGTGAGCAGGGTGTAGTCGAGAACATGGAGATCCCCTCCGCCCTGACCGGACTGCTGTTTGGCCAGCCAGCCCATCAGCACCGGCCTGAAGAGGTTGTCGATGAGAAATCCCGTCACCACCGCTCCCCACAAGGCCAGAAACAGGGCCTGTCCGGAATGGCCGTGCAGATGGAGCACATAGGCGGTTGGCCCCCAGACCACCATGCCCCCCACCACCGGAATGAACGACGACGCGGCGATGGCCACCCCCAGATAGAACCACGGGAGTCCCATGAAGGCGGTCACCAGGGCGAAGGAGAGTCCCTGCAGCAGCGCGATGCCCAGCGTGCTGGCGGTCAGCACCGTGGCCAGGGCGGCGAACCGGCCAAACAGGATGTCGTCGTAGTTGTTGTTGAGGGGAGAGAGGATCTTGACCTGGCGGGCCAGATCCGGACCATCCCGATAAAAGAAGAACAGCGCGAACACCACCAGCAGCAGGGATGCCAGAAAGGCCAGGCCGTTGTTGGTGATCCCCTTGAAGACGAACAGCACCCCCAGGCCGATGGATTGGCCCATTTGCACATGATTCTCCTGCACCCAGGCGATCAGTTCCTCTCGGGGGAGCTCGGGAATCGGCCAGGAGGAGAGCACGGTTCGCAGATCCTCGGTGAAAGTGGTGGAGCCGGAAAAGCCTGTCAGCCAGCTCTGGATCTCCCTGGCCAGGGTGCCCGCCTTGAGGGTTGTGGCGATCAGCAGATACAAAATTGGGGTCAGCACCAAAAAAAACATCAAAACAGTCATGATCAGCGCCGCTTTGTCCGATTTATTAGGCATGCGGGCGTGGACCCGACGATAGATCGGATAGGTGGAGGAGGCCAGCAGGGCTGCCAGGAACAGTCCGGGCAGAAAAGGAGCGAACAGCCAGCCAAGACCGCCGATGGCCAATATCAGCAGAGTGATCAGAAAGCCTTCCTGATAAGGATGGTGGGGTTCGTTCATGCTGACGCGCGGCTGGGATTATTTAAATTATTGAAAGATTCTTCATGGAAGGGGAATCGATCCACGGAAGACCGTCAAGACTCAAGGAGAAGATCATGAAAATTCTACGCAATGCCTGTTTGTCCCTGTTGTTGTTGAGTGCGCCGATTTCTGTGGTCTGGGGCGCCGAAGCGGCCAAGGAGAATGCCCAGATCGCCAAGACCGCCTCCAAGGTGAATCTGCCTCCGGATTGCAAGCCCACGGATGCCGCGCGTCGTGCGCAGATCAAAAAGGAGAAGGAAGCGGTACGCAAGGTCGTGGAGAGCAAGAAAAAGCAGCGCCAGACCACGGCCAGAAAGCCCGCCAAAGCGGCCAAGCCGACCACGCACGCCGGCAAGCCGCCGAGAAAGCCCACCCAGGCGGCCAAAAAGCCGAATGCGGCTCCGGGTTACATGGGCATCCGCACCTGGACCTATCCGGCGACATCGGCGGAACGGACCAACAAGATCAACGAGTTGACCGCCCGAATCACCGAGACGGAAAAGGCGTATGATGCGGAAAATGCCAAGTTCCAGAAGCTTCAAAAAGAAAGCATGAATCGCGCCAATCCGGCTCCCGTCACTCCGGCCAACGAGCCGGCGCTCACCTCCCAGCGGCGGATCAACGAGATTCTGCAGCAGTTGGATGCCCTGCATCAGCATCGCAACAATGTGGCGGAACTGGTATTTCTGAAAACCGTGCGGGATTGAGTCTGCAGGCGCAAAGCCGGAAGAGTCGCAGTCAAGGCTCTTCCGGCTTTGTGAGGATGGCCATCGGGAAAGGTCCGGTCACGCCTGTTCCGCGAACACCTCATCCAGGGTCCGGGCATCCACAAACCGCAACCCCCAGGTTTCCAGCGCAGCGGGTTCGGCCCGGGCGATCTTCTCGACCACCCACCCGGGCAAGGTCCCAAAACGACGCTGCAGCAGACGCGTCAACATCTTGGCCTCGCCGCTTTGTTCACCTTCCAGTTTTCCTTCCAGTTTTCCTTCCAGTTTTCCTTCCAGTTTTCCTTCCTGGAACC
>JADGAB010000406.1 GCA_015232245.1 Magnetococcales bacterium
AAGCAATTCCCGCGCGCGCCCAGCAGGCCGCGAAGCGGCGCCTTTTCAGCCGTGCGTCCCGCATTGCCGCCGGGTCTGAAATCAACATCCCGAAATGGTTGCGGTTTAAAAGCTTAAAAATTATTAAATTTTTATGTTTCAAAGTCCCAGGGGCTTTGTCTCTTGTTTCTACCTGTTGGTTTTTCTCCCTGGACCCCTATCAATCAAACCATGCATCCCGGTTGCCCTCCTCATGCGCTTTGCCCAGGTCGCCCTGCCCATTCCCAGGCGCACCCTTTTCACCTACGAAATTCCCGATGCCATGACCGTGGAAGCGGGATCTCTGGTCCTGGTGCCGGTGGGCAAAAGAGAACAGGCCGGCATTGTGTGGGAGATCCGCGAAACCCCGGCCTGGAATCAAGGCCCCATTGCCCGGATCATCGCCCCCTTTGCCGACATGCCCATGCTGGGAGGGGATCTGCTGCACCTGCTGGACTGGATCGCCCGCTATTACCTCTGCCCCATCGGCTCGGTGACGGCGGCGGCCCTGCCCGGAGAGCTCTCCTTTCAACGAAAACGCCGCGCTTTGTGGCTGGGCTCCCCGGAGGAGCTCGCCGCCCTGCCGGAGAGCCTGCACCCGCTGGCCCTGCGACTGGCCCAGACAAAAGCCAAGGGACTCGGCGAAGAGACCCTGGGCCGGGAGTTCGGACTCAAAGAGGTGAACACCCGTCTGCGCAACCTGGAAAAACGCGGCCTGATCCGTATCGATACCTCCTGGAACGCCCGGCTGCCCACGACCGGTCAGCCAATTACCTCCTCAACCCCGTTTGTCCCGCAATCCAGACCGGAACTCACCGACGAACAGCATCATGCGGTCGATCGACTGACTCAGGCCCTGGAACAGCACGCCTTTGCCCCCTTTCTGCTGGAAGGGATCACCGGCAGCGGCAAGACCGAAGTCTATCTGCGGGCGATCGAAGCCTGTCTGCAACGGGGACGGCAGGCCCTGGTGCTGGTTCCCGAGATCGCCCTGACCTCCCAGATGATCGAACGGTTGAGCGCCCGTTTTCCCGACTCTCTGGCCGTGCTGCACTCGGGCTTGAGCCGGAGTCAACGCCCCCGGGAGTGGTGGCGCGCCCGGCTGGGAGAGGCCAGAGTGGTCATCGGAGCCCGCAGCGCCCTGTTTGCGCCGTTCATGGATTTGGGTCTGGTGATCGTCGATGAGGAACACGACCCCTCCTACAAACAGGATGGCACGGTCCCCTATCAGGCCCGGGACATGGCCGCGGTGCGGGCGCAAAAAAATCAGGCCATCCTGCTCCTGGGAAGCGCCACCCCCTCCATGGAGTCCCTGGCCAACGCCCAACGGGGCCGCTACACCCATCTGCGCCTGACCCGCCGGGTGGGAGGCGGGGTGCTGCCGAGCATTGAAGCGGTCCATCTGGGCGATCCGGCCATCCGGGCCGTTCTGGGACGGGACGGGTTGCTCTCCCCGCCACTGTGCGCCGCCATGACGCAGACCCTCCAGGCTGGTCGGCAGGTGCTGCTTTTTCTCAACCGCCGGGGGTTCGCCCCCTCCCTGCTCTGCCATCGCTGCGGTCAGGCGATCCAATGTCCCCACTGTTCGGTGACTCTCACCCTGCACAAAAACCGCTCCCGTCTGCTCTGCCACTACTGCGATTTCACCCGGGAGCCCATGGATGTCTGTCCCTCCTGCGGTCAATTGAGTCTCTTTCACTTCGGACCCGGCACCCAACGTCTGGAAGAGGAGTGCCGCACCCACTTTCCCCAGGCGCGCATCGCCCGACTGGATCGGGATACGGTCTCCTCCGGCAGACACACCCTGGAAGAGACCCTCACCGCTTTCACCCGCCACAACCTGGATATCCTGGTGGGTACCCAGATGATCGCCAAGGGACATCACTTTCCCGGTCTCTCCCTGGTGGGGGTGGTGCAGGCGGAAACCTCCCTGTGCCAACCCGATTTTCGCGCCTCGGAACGGACCTTTCAACTGCTCACCCAGGTGACAGGCCGGGCCGGACGGGAGGATCAACAGGGACGGGCCATCATTCAGACCTTCGATCCCCACCACTACGCCGTGGCCGCCGCCCTGGGAGTGGTCGGGGATTTCACCCTGCGGGAGATGGCCTTTCGCCATCAGGCCGGTTATCCTCCCAGCCAGCGTCTGGCCTTGTTGCGTTTCTCCGCAGCCGTGCAACCGGAAGGGGAGATCTATTGTCAAACCGTACAAAGCCGGCTTGCGGAAAACCCGGATGCGATCTTTCTGGGGCCCGCTCCCGCCCCTTTGTTCAAACTGCGCAATCGTTATCGCTGGCAGTTGCTGATCAAGGAGCGTCCCGGTGGCCGATTGCACCGGGCCTTGCCCGGAGTGCTCGCCCTGGCGCAAAGTCTGGCCTCGTCACGGATTCGCCTGGAACTCGATGTGGATCCTTACACCTTTCTTTGATGGATCGTACTGACTAGAATATCGGGAAACTGATGAAAAAAAAGCGGGGGTCTGGGGGATTCCTCCCCCAGGACTTTAAAACATAAAAATATTGAAGAAATTTTTCTGGTTTAAAG
>JADGAB010000407.1 GCA_015232245.1 Magnetococcales bacterium
ATTTGTAAGAACGTGATTTATGTAGATGTTAACATGCTCCTCTGTGAATTCTGTAAAAATTCTATTGCTGGATTTATAAAAACTATCTGTTCTTGCATAAGCATAAACATAATATAGCTTTCCTGCTTCTCTTTGATACCGTAGGTAAATCAGCAGGAGATCCCATAACATGTCTGGCGTAAGTAACCCATGTTCCTCGAGAGTCAAAATTGTTGTTCTCAATTTTCCCATTCTCTCCTCAAGGTTCTTATGCTTCCCATATGCTCTTTTTGTGCTCAACTTCTTAAGCGAATTGAAGCTTCTAATTTTTAGTATTCCCTTCATGATGTTTGTAAATTTTTTAATGATAACGAAAGGTGGGACAACGATTTTCTAACCTGCGGAGTGCCAAAAAAGCACGCAGAAGTATAGGCGTCAATATCAGGCTCAAAAAACAATGATGCCTCTGTGACGTGTCTAAATTTTTCGTAAAGTTTGATTAAGTGCGCTTCTGATTTTGCGGAGAGACAAATTATAGAGTTGGATGTCTCTTTCCATTCTTTGAACTTTGTAGGATGTTCGGATGCAAAATCTGCAAGGCTATGGCAAGCCTGTGGTAATTGATAACCGGGTGTTTTTAGATCTTCCCTCGTTATAATAACAAGTTTTTGTTCGGTGTAGTCTTTTTTAATCTAAGTCATTGTTGTTCTTAATTTATTATTATATATTCAATTTCCTTTTTGTTTCGATTTTTATCAATTTTTTTAAAACCTGCTTATTCGTCTTTACATTCTCACAGGATCTATGTCAAAACGGCAATGTAGATTCATAATATGTTTCACACCCGTAATGAACGTCAATAGGAATACACACCGGCTCTCCTGGTTTCAGCATGTGCTGCACGCCTATCTGTTTTTTCGCATTCCCCTGTTCAATCCCGACCGGTTGTTGCACAAAACCCTGCCATGGGTGAACTGGGCCTTTTCGCGCCGTTTTTTCGTGGCCAGCGCCATTGCCGGGCTGATCGGTCTGCATTTCATCAGCCGACAGTGGGACATCGCCATGGCCACCTTCAGCGAGACCGATCTGCTGACCGAGGTGATCTTCATCTCCCTGGCCATGTTTCTCACCAAGGCGATCCATGAACTGGGACACGCCTATACCGCGATACGCCATGGGTGTCGGGTACCCACCATCGGGGTGGCCTTTCTGATGTTGCTGCCGGTGTTGTACACCGATACCAGCGAAGTGTGGAAACTGGCCTCCCGACACAAGCGTCTGGTGGTGGCCGCCGGCGGGATCATGGCGGAACTGCTGTTGACCGCCTGGGCTTCGTTGATCTGGGGGGCCTTGCCCACCGGCGGACTCAAGGATGCGATCTTCTTTATTGCCACCGTGAGCTGGATTTCGACTCTGCTGTTGAACGCCAGTCCGTTCTTGCGTTTCGACGGCTATTATCTGCTGTCGGACTGGCTGGAGATCGAAAATCTCCACGAGCGGGCGGGTCGGCTGGGACGCTGGAAAATGCGCGAATGGCTGCTGGGGCTGGGGGCGCCCTTTCCGGACGCATCCCTGCACGACCAGCGGGTGCTGTTGATCGGTTTTGCCTGGGTGACATGGATCTACCGGTTTTTTCTCTATCTGGGCATTGCCCTGGCCGTCTACCATCTCTTTTTCAAGCTGCTCGGGATGCTGCTCATGAGTGTCGAAATCGGCTGGTTTCTGGTGCGACCGGTCTGGGGTGAGCTGGCCGCCTGGATGCGTCCCGAAACCCGGGTCCGGTTGAATCCACGGGTGGTGATCACCTTCTCCATCTTTGCCGGTCTGCTCGCCCTGACCGCCATTCCCTGGAAAATCGACGTGCAGGCCCCTGCCCTGTTGCAACGGGAGCGGCATGTCACCCTGCATGCGCCGGTTCCGGCCCAGGTGGCGGAGCGTCTGGTCAACGAGGGAGAGACGGTCCGACAGGGAACCCCCCTGATCCGTCTGCACTCGCCGGATCTGGACAATCATCTGGAGGTGGCCCGACACAAGATCGCCCTGCTGGACTGGAAACTCGATTTTCGCGGCGGCGCTCCGGCCCTGCTGAGGCGCTCCCCGGTGAACGACAAGGAGTTGGCCATCGAACTGGGCCAACAGAAGGAACTCAACCGGCAGAAGGAACAGCTCATTGTGCGCGCTCCCTTTGACGGCGTGGTGGTGCAGGCGGGTCGGGAGATCATTCGGGGGGTCTGGGGGGGGGGGGGCGAACCTTTGCTGGAGATGACGGACGCCCAGGGGTGGCAGGCGGTGGCCTACGTCCGGGAGATCGATCTGCCCAGGATCACCCCCACATCCGCCGGGGTGTTCATGCCCGAAGGGATCGACTGGGCCCCCCTCCCGGGGCACATCACCTCTGTGGCCCCGGCGGGAACCGGGTTCATGGAGGAGATGCCCCTGTTCTCCCAGCACGGCGGCAACGTTCCGGTGCGCCGGGACGCCCAGGGGCGTTGGAGTCCCACCACGGCGTTGTACCGGATCGAGTGGCGACCGGATCAGGCGTTCATCCAGCCGCCACATCTATTGCGGGGCACGCTGTTTC